>NZ_SZZV01000015.1:0-135453 GCF_009829935.1 Pantoea sp. Seng
ACGCTTTAATGCGCGTCCAGCCGGCACCAGACCGTGAATACCCAACGTCAGGCTCAGTGGTCCGCGCGTGGTATCACCACCAATCAGCTGCATATCGTAGTAATCAAGCAACTCAAACAGGCTGTCGCTAAATGCGGCCAGCCAGCTTTCATTCACTTCAGGCAAGGTAATCGCCAGCGTCAACCACGCCGGATCGGCACCCATTGCCGCCAAATCACTGAGATTCACGGCCAGCGCTTTGTAACCCAGATCGGCAGGATGGATATCACGCAGGAAGTGCACGCCCGCCACCAACGTATCGGTGCTAATGGCCAGCGTCTGTTTTTCGGGCACGTTCAGTAACGCACAGTCGTCACCAATTCCCTTCTCCACATCGCGGCGGGAGCTGGTAACGCGGTTAAAATAACGTGCGATCAGTTCGAATTCACCACAGGACATAAGTCAGGTCTCAATGAGAAAAAGGCCGGTAAACCGGCCTTTCGCATTTATTTTTTATTGGGTCGAATTTGTGGGGCTGCTTTATCCAGCACGCCGTTGACAAACTTGTGGCTGTCTTCGGCGCCAAACACTTTGGCCAGTTCGATGCCTTCGTTGATGGCCACTTTATAAGGCACATCAGAACGTTTGCTCAGCTCATACAGCGAAAGACGCAGAATGGCTTTTTCCACCTGACCCAGCTCTTCCAACTGACGTGACAGGTAAGGCTTCATCAGACCGTCCAGGTACGCGCTGTTAGTCGCCACACCGGCCAGCAATTCGCGGAAATAGCTAATATCGACGTCTTTGACGTCTTGTTCCGCCAGAAACTGGTATTCCACATCGGCAATGTCGTTGTTCGACAGCTGCCAGGAGTAAAGCGCCTGGACAGCGCACTCACGGGCGCGACGACGAGCAGCAGGTTTCACAAAATTCCCCTTCCAAAAATCAGGCTTTGATGGCTTTCAATACGTTAATCATTTCGAGTGCAGTCAGGGCCGCTTCGGCGCCTTTATTACCTGCTTTGGTGCCGGCGCGTTCAATCGCCTGCTCGATGTTTTCGGTGGTTAACACGCCGAAAGTCACCGGAATTTCGCTGGTCATCGCCACGTTGGCAATGCCAGAGCTGGCTTCACCTGCCACATATTCGAAGTGGGCGGTGCCGCCACGGATCACGGTTCCCAGAGCCACGATTGCATCGTGCTTACCGGCTTTTGCCAGTGCGCGCGCTGCCAGAGGCAGTTCGTAAGCGCCTGGAACCCAGACCACAGTGATGTTTTCTGCTTTGACCTGGCCAATACGCTTCAGCGCATCCACCGCGCCATCCAGCAGGCTGTCATTAATGAAGTTGTTAAAACGCGCAATGACGATGGCAATGTTAGCATCAGGCGCGGCAACAGGAGCTTCGATAACTTTCATACATATCCTTTGGGTGTTTGATTTATGGCCCCGCAGAAGGGGGCGGATTCTATCATACTCTTCGACAACGCGCTCAGGCTTTTCAGTCGGTGCTTAAGCGGGCGTCAGGGTCAGTCGCAGGTCCGCGCCAACCTTGCGTACGTCACTAAACTTCAGCTCTGGCGCATCGGACAATCGTTCCAGCCCAGGCAGTTCACACAGGCCGCGTGCCGCATTGCCCAGTAGTTTCGGTGCCACATAGACAATCAGTTCATCGACCAGTCCAGCCTGTAACAGTGCCCCCGCCAGACTGGCGCCAGCTTCAACCCACACCGAGTTAATCTGACGCTGGCCGAGTATCATCATCATCGCCACCAGATCCAGTTGTTCTCCGCGCAGCGGCACCGCAATCTGGCTGACGCTGTCTGGCCAGGTTTGCTGATCGATTTCACTGCGCATCAGCCAGGTTTCGCCCGACTGACTCATCAGTCGATGTTGCGGCGTCACACGCTGCTGGCTATCAATCACCACGCGAATCGGCTGACGCAGCGTGGCTTCATCCAGCTGCTGGCGTGCATCTTCATTCAGTTCGCCCCAGCGCACGGTTAATGACGGATCGTCTGCCAGCACTGTGGCACTCGAGGTAAGAATAGCCGAACTCTGGGCACGTAATTGTTGCACATCGCGCCTTGCCGCCGCCGAGGTGATCCATTGACTTTCGCCACTGGCCATCGCGGTGCGCCCATCAAGGGATGCGCCGAGTTTGAGCTGAATCCACGGGAAGCCAGTGCGCATACGTTTCAGAAAACCACGATTCAATGCTTCAGCTTCGCTCATCATTAAGCCGTGGCTGACTTCAATCCCGGCCTGCTGCAAACGATACAAGCCGCGTCCCGCCACTTGCGGATTGGGATCCTGCATTGCCGCCACCACGCGACTGACGCCCGCAGCGATCAACGCATCGCAACACGGCGGCGTGCGGCCATGATGGCTGCAGGGCTCCAGCGTGACATAAGCGGTCGCACCTTTAGCTTTTTCACCCGCCATGCGCAGCGCGTGCACTTCAGCATGCGGCTCGCCCGCACGGTGATGCCAGCCTTCGCCGACAATCTCGCCGTCGCGTACAATCACGCAGCCAACATTAGGATTAGGTGTGGTGGTAAAACGTCCGCGACGCGCCAGTTCCAGCGCACGCGCCATGTAGCGTTCGTCAGTCATGGCTTAGTCCTGTAAGCGGGCGATCTCTTCGCCAAAATCACGGATATCTTCGAAGCTGCGGTACACCGAAGCAAAGCGGATGTAAGCGACCTTATCGAGTTTCTTCAGCTCTTCCATCACCAGATTACCGACCAGCTTGCTGGGAATTTCGCGCTCGCCAGTGGCACGCAGTTGCGTTTTAATGTGGTTGACGGCGTTATCCACCGCATCGGCGCTCACCGGGCGCTTCTCCAGCGCCTTCATCATGCCGCTGGCGAGCTTATCTTCGTTAAAGGGTTCACGCACATCGTTGCTTTTCACCACGCGCGGCATCACCAGCTCAGCCACTTCAAAGGTGGTAAAACGCTCATGGCACACCAGACACTGGCGGCGGCGACGCACCGATGAACCTTCACTGACCAGGCGAGAATCAATCACTTTGGTATCCACAGCGGAGCAGAAGGGGCAATGCATGACGTTTCCTGTCGCGAGATAAATAGGCCACACAGTGTAGCGCGATCTTCAAAGCAACTGAATACACGCGACCGAATCACCGCCTGGCTCACAGATGCAGGATGTCACGCTCTGTAAACAAGAAAAGCCACTAAGCTTAAACAGCCAATCCGGCACATTTGCAGGAGGTCACATGGGTCTGTTCAATTTCGTGAAAGAAGCAGGTGAAAAGTTATGGGATGCCGTCACTGGCGCTGACGATCCCAGCAAAAAACTACAGGATCATATTAATCAACTCGGCTTACCTGACAGCGATAAAGTCAAAGTCGATGTGCAAGGCGACACCGTTACCGTGAGCGGTGATGGCATTTCACAGGAGCTGAAGGAGAAAATCCTGGTGGCCGCCGGTAACGTGGCAGGGATTACCAAGGTCGATGACAAGGTCACCGTCACCGACAGTGCGCCAGAAGCCGATTTCTATACGGTGAAAAAAGGCGACACCCTGAGTGCGATTTCCAAACAGGTCTACGGGAATCCCAATGAATACAACAAGATTTTCGCAGCAAACAAGCCAATGCTGACGCATCCTGATAAGATCTACCCCGGCCAGGTATTACGTATTCCGAAATAACAGAAAGGACAATGCATGACGATCAGGACGTTTTGGGCGCCCACCGCACTTTCGCTGCTGGTGCTCAGTGGTTGTAGTTCAACGCCGACTTCACCGCAGGTCAAAGAGTTACATCAGGAAGTCAGCCAGCTTAACCAGCAGATGCGCAAGCTCACCAATCAGGCAACGGCGCTGGAAATTCAGGGTCAACTCAATGGGCAATCAACCCAGGGGGCATGGCTGTTGCCGCAAGCCAACACTCCCGTCGAGTTACAGACGCAGGTGGGCAAATTGCGCCTGTCACTGTCTCGCGTCGAGGGGGAAGCCAGTGGTAGTCGCGCCAACCTGAATATCCGTTCCACCGATGACCAGCCGATCCCCGCGCTGAGCGCCACGGTGGTGTGGGGTGAGCTGGATCCAGCCAGTGGCAAACCGCTGAATGCGGAGAGTCTGAGCCAGACCATTCAGGTTGAGGCGAGTCTGATGCCACGCAGTTCGGTAACAGTGCCGCTGCGCCTGAGCGGACTGACGCCGGAGCAACTCGGCTTTGTGCGCGTGCATGATGTGCAGAGCACAGCAGCCACCAAAACCGCGCCCTGATCAGCAGGCATAAAAAAACGGGCTGCCCTTAGGCAGCCCGTTTCATTTCATCAGCAGAATTAAGGCAGGATAGAAGGCTGATCTGCGCCCTCTTTCTCCACTTTCTGCACCAGCATGTGTTCACGCTTCATACCCAGTTTCAATGCCAGAGCAGAAGAAACATAGATCGATGAAACGGTACCGATGGTGACACCGATCAGCATGGTCAGCGAGAAGCCTTTCAGCAGCGCACCACCAAAGATGAACAGAATCAGAATCATCGCCAGCGTGGTCAGCGAGGTGATCAGGGTACGGCTCAACGTCTGGGTCAGCGACACGTTAGTAATATCGTAGGAAGAACCGCGACGAATTTTGCGGAAGTTCTCACGAATACGGTCGGAAACCACGATTTTATCGTTAAGCGAGTAACCAATCACCGACATCAGTGACGCGACAATCGTCAGGTCGATCTCGATGTGTGACAACGCCAGAATGCCGCAGGTGATAATGACGTCATGCGCCAGTGCCAGCACGGTACCCAGCGCCAGACGCCACTCAAAGCGGAAGCCGATATAGATCAGAATCGCAATCAGTGCCGACAGCAGCGCCATCGCACCGGCTTGCGCCAGATCGCTACCCACGCTTGGGCCGACGAACTCAATGCGCTTCACGGTCGCGTTCTGCTGCGTCGTCTCATTGATGGAGGTCACGACTTTGTTGCCGAGCTCCTGACCTGCTGCACCGGTGGCTGGCGGCATACGCACCATCACGTCACGGCTGCTGCCAAAGTTCTGCACCAGCGGCTCCTGGAAGCCCGCTTTCACCAAACCTTCACGCAGTGCGTCCAGATCGGCCGGTTTTTCCAGGTTAATCTCAATCACCGTTCCGCCGGTAAAGTCGAGGCCCCAGTTGAAGCCTCGCACACCGATAATGGCGATAGACGCCACAATCAGCAGACCGGAGATGATGAATGCCAGCGTATCCCAGCGCATAAAGTCGACGACCTTACGCCCGTGGTTTAGCTGCTCAATACTATATTCCTGTGCCACAACGCACTCCTCAGATGGACAGCTTGTTGATGCGTTTGCCGCCGTAAACCAGGTTAACGATGGCACGGGTGCCGACGATAGCGGTGAACATTGAGGTCGCGATACCGATAGCGGTGGTGATCGCAAAGCCTTTAATGGAGCCGGTACCGACCGCATAAAGAATGATAACTTTGATCAGCGTAGTGACGTTGGCATCGACGATACTGGAGAAGGCGCCTTTGTAGCCTTCGTGAATCGCCTGCTGTACCGAGCGTCCGTTACGCAGTTCTTCTTTAATACGTTCGTTAATCAACACGTTGGCATCGACAGCAACCGCCAGCGTCAACACGATACCGGCAATCCCCGGCATGGTGAGGGTCGCACCCGGCAGCAGTGACATGATGCCGACAATCAGCACCAGGTTGCACAGCAGCGCGCTGGTCGCAATCAAACCAAATTTCTTATAGAACACCACCATAAACAGAATGGACGCGATCAGACCCCACAAGCAGGCTTCGAGACCCTGAGTGATGTTCTGCTGGCCCATTGTTGGACCAATGGTACGCTCTTCCACAATCTGAATTGGCGCGATCAACGCACCGGCACGCAGCAGCAGCGACAGCTGACGCGCTTCGTTCGGGTTGTTGATACCGGTGATGCGGAAGCTGTTACCGAGGCGCGACTGAATGTTCGCCACGTTAATCACTTGCTCCTGTTTCACCAGGATTGCACGACCGTTGGCGTCTTTCTTACCGCTGTCCTTGTACTCCACAAACAGGGTCGCCATCGCTTTACCGATGTTGTCCTTGGTGAAGTTCGACATCATGTTACCGCCCGCGCCATCCAGTGAAATGTTCACCTGCGGCTGGTTGTACTCGTCCATACTGGACGTCGAATCGGTAATATGGTCACCGGTCAGAATCACACGCTTGTACAGCACCACTGGCTGGCCTTCACGCGTCTCTTTCACTTCCGAATCACCCGGCACACGGCCACTCGCCGCGGCAGTTGGATCAACGGTGGTGTTTACCAGACGGAATTCCAGGGTCGCAGTGGCACCCAGAATCTCTTTGGCACGCGCCGTATCCTGAATACCCGGCAGTTCCACCACGATGCGGTCAGAACCCTGACGCTGCACCAGAGGCTCGGCAACGCCAAGCTGGTTCACACGGTTACGCAGGATATTGATGTTCTGCTGAACCGCATACTCACGGGCTTCGCTCAGACGCGCATCGGTCATCACCGCACGCAGCGTATCGCTGCCGACGCTGGAGATCACCAGATCGCGATGACGCGGTGACAGGTAGCTGATCGCCGCATCACGGCTGGCACCGTCGCGGAAACGCACTTCTACACCGTAGTTAGCGATTTTATTGACGTTGGTATACGGGATGCTTTTGTCGCGCAGGTCACTGCGCAGGCCATCGGCATTCTGCTCTTGCAGCTTGCCCAGAGCGGTATCCATATCCACTTCCATCAGGAAGTGTACGCCGCCACGCAGATCAAGACCGAGTTTCATCGGCTGTGCAGCCAGCATGGTCAGCCAGCGCGGAGTAGCCGGCGCGAGGTTGAGTGCCACAACATAGTTGTCGCCCAACGCGGTAGTGATGGCATCACGCGCGCGCAGCTGCGCATCCTGATTGTCAAAACGGGCCAGAATGGCGCCATTTTCCAGAGCGAGGGATTTGCTCTGGATTTTATCTTGTTTTAATAAAGTCTGGACCTGATCCAACGTCTGTTCACTGGCGGCGCCACCGCGCGCACCAGTGATCTGAACGGCCGGATCCTCTCCATAAAGGTTAGGAAGCGCATAGAGCAGGCCGACGAGAATCACGACGACCAGCATGATGTACTTCCACAAAGGATAACGGTTTAACACGGCAGTTCCCTTCGGGAAGAAAAAATTACAGCGCCTTCATAGTACCTTTCGGCAGAACGGCGGCCACGAAATCACGTTTTACAACTACTTCAGTGGTGTCGTTCAGGGCGATAGAAACGTAGCCGTTGTCAGCCACTTTGGTCACACGACCTACCAGGCCACCGCTGGTTAACACTTCATCACCTTTAGAGATGGAATCCATCAGCTTCTTGTGATCTTTAGAACGTTTCTGCTGCGGGCGCAGAATCATGAAATAGAAGATCAGACCAAACACCACCAGCATGATCACCAGAGAATAAGGACTTCCCTGAGACGGAGCGCCTGCTGCGGCAACGGCGTCAGAAATGAAAAAGCTCATTAAATTTCCCTCATTGATAGAATTATCAGACGTTTAACGGTGGAACCGCTTTACCCGTCCGTTGGTAGAACTCGCTAACAAAGTGCTCTAATTTACCCTCTTCGATGGCCTTACGTAAACCCGCCATCAGACGCTGGTAATAGCGCAGATTGTGAATCGTATTCAGACGTGCGCCCAGTATTTCGTTACAACGATCAAGATGATACAAGTAGGCGCGGCTATAATTGCGACAGGTGTAACAATCACAATCCGCATCCAGCGTTGCCGTGTCATCTTTATACCTGGCGTTACGGATTTTCACCACGCCATCGGTCACAAACAGGTGACCATTACGCGCATTACGCGTTGGCATGACGCAGTCAAACATATCGATACCGCGGCGAACGCCTTCCACCAGATCTTCTGGCTTGCCGACGCCCATCAAATAACGCGGTTTATCTTGCGGAATTTGCGGACAGACGTGTTCCAGGATACGGTGCATGTCCTCTTTAGGTTCACCCACCGCCAGGCCGCCCACAGCGTACCCATCAAAGCCGATATCTACCAGACCTTTAACCGAGACATCTCGTAAATCTTCGTAAACACCGCCCTGAATAATGCCGAACAGCGCATTTTTATTCCCGAGTGAATCAAAGCGATCGCGGCTACGCTGCGCACAACGCAGTGACATCTCCATCGAACGTTTGGCGTAATCCCAGTCTGCTGGATACGGCGTACACTCGTCGAAAATCATCACCACGTCTGAACCGAGGTCGTACTGAATTTCCATCGATTTTTCCGGATCGAGGAAAATCGGGTCGCCGTTGATCGGATTACGGAAATGCACGCCCGCTTCGGTGATCTTACGAATGTCACCGAGGCTGAACACCTGGAAGCCGCCGGAGTCAGTGAGGATCGGTCCCTGCCAGTTCATGAAATCGTGCAGGTCACCGTGCAGTTTCATAATCTCCTGGCCCGGGCGCAGCCACAGGTGGAAGGTATTACCGAGCAGGATCTGCGCGCCGGTGTCTTTCACTTCTTCCGGCGTCATGCCCTTCACGGTGCCGTAGGTGCCCACAGGCATGAATGCCGGGGTTTCAACCACACCACGATCGAACACCAAACGGCCACGGCGCGCGCGCCCGTCGGTGGTATCTAATTCAAATTTCACATTGACCTCATTAGATAATCAGAGAAACAGTCTGATTATTAAGCTCCAACCACTTCGTCAGGAGCCTGTGGATTACGGGTGATGTACATGGCATCCCCGTAGCTAAAGAAACGGTACTGCTCTGCCACCGCGCTTTGGTAAGCCGCCATGGTATTTTTGTAACCGGCAAATGCTGACACCAGCATGATCAGCGTCGATTCCGGCAGATGGAAGTTAGTGATCAGCGCATCAATCACCTGATAGTGATAGCCCGGATAGATGAAGATCTGCGTGTCGTCGAAGAACGGTGCAATCAGCGCATCCTGAGCCGCCTGCGCCGCGCTCTCCAGAGAACGCACGGAGGTGGTGCCAACCGCGACCACTTTGTTGCCACGCGCTTTACACGCCAGCACCGCATCCACCACATCCTGCGGCACTTCGGCATACTCAGAGTGCATGATGTGGTCATTGATGTTCTCGACGCGCACCGGCTGGAAGGTACCTGCGCCAACGTGCAGCGTGACAAATGCCATTTCGATGCCTTTCGCGCGCAGCGCGTCCAGCAACGGTTCATCAAAATGCAAACCGGCGGTCGGTGCGGCTACCGCACCCGGACGCGCGCTGTAAACGGTTTGATAAAGTTCACGGTCTGCTTCTTCATCCGGACGATCAATATACGGCGGCAACGGCATATGGCCGACGCTGTTAAGGATATCCAGCACTGCGCGGTCATCGGCAAATTCGATTTCAAACAGCGTATCGTGGCGCGCGACCATGGTGGCTTTGACGCTTTCGTCATCGCCCAGCAGCAGCTCTGCACCCGGCTTCGGCGCTTTCGAGGCACGCACATGCGCCAGCACGCGTTTGTCATCCAGCATGCGCTCCACCAGCATCTCGATTTTGCCGCCACTGGCTTTTCGGCCGAAGACACGCGCCGGAATAACGCGGGTATTGTTAAACACCAGCAGGTCGCCCGGATTGAGTTTATCCAGTACGTCGGTAAACACTTCATGGCTTAACGCCCCACTTGGGCCATCCAGCGCCAGCAAGCGGCAACCGCTGCGCTGCGCCTGCGGATAGTGGGCGATCAAAGATTCTGGCAACTCAAAAGCAAAATCGGCTACACGCATGCATCACTTCTTTCAGGACTCAAAAAACAGGCGGCATAGTTTAGCGGAAAAGCGGCAAATTCTGAACAACTGGCTGCATATCTGTGATTCTGCCTATAATGCGCCATGAACTTTCTCGCTCACCTTCACCTTGCACAGCTGGCAGACAGCTCCCTGCTGGGCAATCTGATGGCCGACTTCGTGCGCGGCAATGTGCAATCGCAATGGCCGGAACCGGTTGTGGCGGGCATCGCTATGCATCGCCGACTGGATGTTTTGACGGATAACCTGCCGGAAGTGCGTGAAGCGCGGCAATTCTTTCGCGCTGAAACTCGTCGCGTTGCGCCCATCACTTTGGATGTCATCTGGGATCACTTCCTCGCGCTGCACTGGGACCAGCTGCACCCTTCCCAATCGCTGGTCGCGTTCACGGCGGCAGCCGAGCGTGAAATCATGCCGCAACTGCCCGGCACGCCAGAAGGATTCATCGAACTCAATTCGGTGATGTGGCGCGAGCGCTGGTTTGAGCACTATGCCGAACCAACGCGGCTGGCCCGCGTATTGAGCGGTATGGCACATCGCCGCCCGCGTCTGGCAGCACTGCGCGAATCCTATCAGGATTTTGTCGATCATTATCAGCAACTTGAACCGCTGTTCTTCCAGTTCTATCCGCGCCTGATGGACGCTGCGCGCCACCAGCAACTCTAAACCCGCTTTTTTTCACAATCCCAGCATTTACGCCTCTTGCCAGCCGCACTCATCTGCGGCTTAATGAAACCTTTCTTAACTTTTGTTAAGTAGGTCACACCGCCAGGTCGCCTGTTTCGGCGTTTTTTGTCACTTCGTTTGCCAGAAAATGATAAGAGGGAAAGATGTCATCAGCTACGCTAACCGAACTTGACGCGCGTTATCACTTTGCCTGTGATGTCGCTAAAACTGCAGCCAGCCGCGCTTTATCCTGGTATCAGCAGCGTCATCAACTGGTGATTGAGCATAAAAAGGATTTACAGGATGTGGTTAGCGAAGCCGACCGCAACGTGGAAGAATTGGTCAAGCACCTGATTTACGAACGCTTTCCCGATGATGCCGTGCTGGGTGAAGAGAGCGGTGGTGAAACTACAGGTGCGCGCTTTGTCTGGGTGATTGACCCGATTGATGGCACCAGTAACTTCCTGAATGGATTACATAACTGGTGCGTGTCGCTGGCGATTGTCTGTGAAAATGAGCCGGTAATTGGCGTGGTCTGCGATCCCAACCATCATGAGACCTTCCATGCCTGTCGCGGTAAAGGTGCCTGGGTCAATGAAAAGCGCATTCAGGCGCACAGCGCTCAGCATCTCAATCAGGGCGTGCTCGGCATTAGTAGTTCCAACAGCCAACCGGTGGAACCGTTGACGACCTTTATTGGTGGCTTGCTGTCACAGGGCGGGATGTTCATCCGTAATGGCTCTGGCGCATTAATGAGTGCCTGGGCCGCCGCTGGTCGTTTAATTGGTTATTACGAAGCGCATATGAATCCGTGGGACGGTTTACCTGGGATTGTATTGATGCGTGAGGCCGGCGGCATAACCAATGATTACCTTGGTCACAACGGTCTGCAGCAGGGCAATCCTGTGCTGCTCGCCAATAGCGTTATCTACCCTCAGCTCAAAGCACTGTTACCCGCGCATATCAGCCTGTAGCCGATTCACCACATCATGAAAGATAAGCCTGAAGGATAATCCGGGCTTATCTTTTCGCTATTTATGCTTCAGCGGTGTAAATACAAATACCACCTTAATCTGCGATTATTCTAATTTTCTTCCGCCCTGATATTTAGCGGCTAAAAGCGCGTATTCTGTCAGCGTCAATCATCCCTTGTAATACCCATTTTTCTCCTTTGTAACTTTTTTCGGCGACAGGATGCGCCGATTTATTTTTTCTGGAACGCATAACCATTCTTATCCTAACTTCTGGGTTAAATTATGACTGCGAATGCCTCTCACCGTTATCGGGCGGATATTGACGGCCTGCGCGCCGTCGCCATCATTCTGGTGGTACTCTTTCACTCCGGCGTCACCTCGCTGCAGGGTGGCTTTATTGGTGTCGACCTCTTCTTTGTTATTTCCGGCTTTCTGATCGGCGGTATTATCAGCAAGGAAATATCCGAGGGTCACTTCTCATTTTATCAATTTTATTTACGCCGCATTAAACGTATCGCTCCCGCGTTATTTTTCATGATGACGATATTGCTGCTACTGGGCTTCATCCTGCTTTCACCGCTAGAGTTCAGCCAGCTGGCCAAATACAGCCTGGCGGTATTTATCGCCGTACCCAATATGCTGCTACTCAAGAGCGGTGACTATTTCAGTACCGATTCCGATTTAAATCCCCTGCTCATGACCTGGTCATTGGGAATAGAAGAACAGTTCTATATTGTGCTGCCATTCATTCTGCTTTTGGCCGTACGACTCAAACGTTCGATGCGCTCTGTGGTACTGATACTGAGTGTGATCTCTTTGGTGGCCTGTATCGGGATCACACCGTTTGCCACCACCCACGCCTTTTATCTGTTGCCAACCCGCGCCTGGGAACTCGGTGCCGGTGTGCTGCTGGCGCTGTGGAAACCACAACCCCTCACCGGCCGAGCGGCCAGCCTGCTCAATCTGCTGGGTTGGATGATGATTATCTCCGCCAGCCTGTTGCTTAGTAGCCATAGCCAATTTCCGGGCTGGTTGGCGATCATTCCCGTGCTGGCGGGTTGCCTGATGATCGGTGCGCGCAGCGAGCTTAACCAGTTACTGTTAGAAAATCCGCTGATGCGCTTTATCGGCAAGATCTCTTATTCCTGGTACCTGTGGCACTGGCCGCTGCTAAGTCTGGCGCGCATCTGTAGCGATCACCCCCTTACCGTCTGGCAAGGTTTGATGATCTGCGGCGCAGCGCTGGGTCTGGCCTGGTTTTCTTGGCGCTTTGTCGAGCAGCCCTTCCGCCAGACGCGCATGGGCACGCGTTGGGTGATCCCCGGCTACTGTGCCTCTTCCCTGATTGCGGCGGGTGCGATGCTACTGTTGTGGCAAACCGGGGGCATGAAATCGCGGGTTAGTGAACTCGTCGTGAATGCGGACAGCTGGAAAATTTCGGCGCAGCGTAATCCGTGCTTGCTTGATTACGGGGCAAACCTGCCCTCCAGGCATGAGGAGTGTCATCCAAACACCGATCGCCCCGGTATCGCCTTAATTGGCGACAGTCACGCTGCCGCACTGCGTGCTTCGGTGTCGGGCTATGCACAACGTCAGCATAAACCGCTGTATCAACTCACCAAAGCCTCCTGTCCGTTCCTGATTGGTGCCACACGCGTGGTGAGCCAAATGCCACATCATGCGCAACAATGCATTACCTTTAATCAGGAAGTGCTGAAGATGGTGCTGAGCGACAAGGTGGACGAAGTGGTGATCAGCGCCTATTGGGCATCGGGTATGAGCCTGTTGCCCGGTGCCGGTTTCCGCGAAACCGATCATCCTGAAAAGAGTAATCTTGAGGCGCTGCAAGCGGGTATGGATCGCGTGGTGGCTCAGCTGACTCAGGCGGGCAAAAAGGTCACGGTAATAGAGGATGCGCCTTCAGTGGACGTTGACCCGCTGCGCTACAGCAATAACCGTAACATTCCGATTCGTCGCGAACTGAGCGCCTGGCTGAGCAAGTGGGAAGCTCCGCCGCTGCTCTCTGAGCGCACCAGATTGTTCCAGTTCCCGGAAGAGGCCGTGGAGAAATTATTGCAGCGCTATAAGCAACAAGGCGTACGCGTGTTATCGCTGCGAGAGAATCTGTGTAATGAGCAGGGCTGTTTGATCACCAGCGGAGGATTGCCGCTCTATTATGATGACAATCACCTGAGCCCGGCGGGCGGAGAGATTGCGTTGGGTAGCAACTGGTAGTCGTGCTTCGGCCTGCGCTTTTCATCATACTTAAAAGCTCAGGGCGGGAATCTCTCCCGCCCTGAACACTACCTATCCTTCCACGCTTAACGGGCAAACATCCCACCCGTTATGCGCATCAGAATGATCAGGCTTTCCGCTTTTTCGCCAGCGGCCAGGCCAGCAACAGCAGCACAATCCACGCGAAGCCAACATACAGCGACACGCGCGTGTCAGGGAAATAACCGATCAAGGCAATGATGAACACCAGGAAAGCCACGCCAAACCAGGCGGTTTTGCTGCCGCCAGGCAGGGCGAATTGCAGTTTACCCGCCTGCTCTATGCCAATTTTGCGGCGAAACGCGATTTGCGACAGCAGAATCATGATCCACACCCACACCGTGGCGAAGGTCGCCAGCGACGCGATCACCAGGAACACTTTTTCCGGCATCAGGTAGTTGAGATACACGGCGATCAGCATCGCCACCATCATCACCAGCACGGTGACCCACGGAATCCCGCGATCCGAGACCTTCTGGAACATCTTCGGCGCATGGCCCTGCTGCGCCATGCCGTGCAGCATACGCCCGACGCCAAACACATCGCTGTTGATCGCCGACAGTGACGCCGTCAGCACCACGAAGTTAAGAATCGATGCCGCCGCCGCGATGCCCAGATGCTGGAAAGTCAGCACAAAGGGACTGCCGGAGGTGCCGACCTGGTTCCACGGATAGATCGACATGATGACAAACAGCGTGCCGACATAGAACACCAGAATACGCAGCGGAACGGAGTTAATGGCGCGTGGAATCGACTTCTCAGGCTCTTCCGCTTCACCGGCGGTGATACCGATAATTTCAATGCCGCCATAGGCAAACATCACCATCTGCAGTGACAGCAGCATACCGACAATGCCGTGAGCGAAGAAGCCACCGTTGGTCCACAGGTTATGGATACCCGTAGGCTGACCGCCGTTGCCGATGCCCCAGAAAATCATGCCAAAACCGGCGATGATCATGATGATAATGGTGGCGACTTTGAAGAAGGAGAACCAGAACTCGACTTCACCAAACACCTTCACGCTCATCAGGTTAATGGCACCGATAATCAGCACCACCGACAGCACCCAAATCCAGTGCGGTACTTCCGGGAACCACACGCCCATGTAGATACCAAAAGCCGTCACGTCGGCAATCGCCACAATCAGGATTTCAAAACAGTAGGTCCAGCCGGTGATGTAACCTGCTAACGGCCCCAGATAGTCCTGCGCGTAGCGCGAAAACGAGCTGGCCTGCGGGTTATTCACTGACATCTCACCCAAGGCACGCATGATGATGTACGCCACCGCACCGCCGATGATGTACGCCAGCAGCACGCTGGGGCCTGCCATTTTGATCGCATCCGCCGAGCCGTAAAACAGCCCGGTACCGATTGCCGATCCCAGCGCCATAAAACGGATGTGGCGCGTGCTCAGTCCGCGTTTGAGCTTGTTGGTTTCTTGCATAACACCAATACCTTGTAAATGAAAAAACCACGGGCAAGCCCGTGGTTGAAATTAACAGCAATGTCGATTACGAGTGGGCAGCGACCTGTTCGCGTCCTTTTGCCCGATCGACCACCGCGGCAATCACCAGCATCACCAGCGATGGCGGTAACCAGGAGAGTCCCTGATCGGCCAGTGGCAGATGCTGGCTAAACAGCGGCAGCACATCTTTAAAATTGGTGGTTTTGATGGCATCAACGATGCCAAACAGCAGGCTCACCAGCATGGTTGGCGCGATAATACGCGTGCTCTTATTCCACCATTTCAGGGTGAAGCTCAGCACCACCAGCACGATGCACGGTGGATAAATCGCCGTCAGCACCGGAATCGAGATCTGAATCAAGTGGCTCAGGCCTAGATTCGACACCACCATCGAGAACAGACCCAGAATAAACACCAGCGCTTTATACGACAACGGCAGGTATTGCGCAAAGAATTCCGCACAGGCGCAGGTCAGGCCAACCGCCGTCACCATGCAGGCCACGAAGATCAGTGCTGCCAGGAAGAAGCTGCCCATGCCGCCAAAGGTCTGCTGCACATACGCATGCAGAATCGCTGCACCATTGGCATTCTGATCAACCAGGCCAGCACTGCCAGAACCGAGTTTGAACAGGCTCAGGTAAACCAGCGTCAAGCCAACACCGGCAATCACGCCCGCCAGCATGGTGTAACGGGTCAGCAGTTTCGCATCTTCAACGCCGCGGGAACGTGCCGCATTGACGATAACAATACCAAACACCAGCGCACCCAGCGTATCCATGGTCAGATAGCCGTTAACGAAGCCGCTGGAGAAGGCCGCACGCTGGTAATCAGCCGTAGCAGGCGCGATACCACCGGCCGGCCACAGCAGTGCTGCCAGACCGAGAATGGTCAGCGCCACGATTTTCAGCGGAGCGAGGAAGTGGCCGACAGTGTCCAGCAATTTGCCAGGATACAGGGAAATGCCAATCACCAGCGCAAAATAAATCAGGCTGTAGATAAACAGCGGCAGCGCGCCATCACCAGTCAGCGGAGCAATCCCCACTTCAAACGACACGGTCGCCGTACGCGGCGTAGCAAACAGCGGACCGACCGCCAGGTAGCAAACCGTTGCCAGCAACAGACCTGCGGCTTTACCAATTGGCGAGCTGAGGGCATCAATGCCGCCGCCCACGCGCGCCAGGGCGATAACGGTCATCACCGGCAAGCCAACGGCCGTAATCAGAAAGCCGAAAGCGGCAACCCAGACGTGTTCGCCAGACTGAATCCCCACCATCGGTGGAAAGATAATGTTTCCTGCGCCTACGAACAGGGCAAACGTCATGAAGCCCAGCGCCAGGATATCCTTGGAGGTTAAACGATGTGTCATAAACTTCTGTACTGCCTGTAGCTGATGTTGCGGTGGAAGTTGAGTGCGTGTTGTCCTCTGCATGCACAAAAACAAAGGCTTATCTGATGAGTTCAGAGCGTTATGCGGGCCTAATCGTTAAAGCGCAGGTGATTTAATCTACTTTTCTTCTGTTCGCAGAGGGATTAATCGACAACGGCGCAAATTAAAACGTTTATAGCGAAGAAAGGCAATACGGGATCGGAAAACCAGAAGGATATAACAAGAAAGTGACGAAAAGCAGTTTATCAGCGTGAAATAGCGTGAAAACACCTCAGATGATTTGCTTAAAGTTTCCGCATCACGGGAGATCTCCTCGCAAAACCGGGCTCTTAAATGCACAAAAGGCGCGATTTACGCGCCTGTTTGCACAAGTTTACAGCATCACCACACCTGATTGGCGATATCGACCACCAGACGAATCTTCTGCCACTGCTGCGCTTCCGTCAGGCTGTTGCCCTCTTCTGTCGAGGCAAAGCCACATTGTGGGCTGAGGCAAATCTGGTTCAGACTCACAAACTGAGAAGCTTCCTGCAGGCGCGCTTTCACCTGCTCCGGATCTTCCAGTTCACCGTTCTTAGTCGTGATCAGACCCAATACCACTTGCTGATGGCCGGGTTTGATAAAGCGCAGCGGCTCAAAACCACCGGAACGCTCGTTGTCATATTCGAGGAAGTAAGCATCGATATTCACCTGACCAAACAGAATCTCGGCCACCGGCTCATAGCCACCTTCGGAAATCCAGGTTGAGCGGAAGTTGCCGCGGCACACATGCAGACCAATGGTCAGGTCAGCTGGTTTATCTTCCAGCGCTTTGTTCAGCACCTCAGCGTAAATACGCGCCAGTTCCTGCGGGTCTTCACCGCGCTCACGGATCTGCTGCTGCTGATCCGAAGAGCACAGGTAAGCCCAAACAGTGTCATCCAGCTGCAGAAAACGGCAGCCCGCCGCGTAGAAAGCCGCGATCGCATCTTTGTATGTCTGCGCCAGGTCAGCAAAGTACGCTTTCAGATCGGGATAGACGGTGGCATCGATCACTTTACGGCCACCACGGAAGTGCAGCACGCTTGGGCTTGGGATGGTCATTTTCGCCACGGCGTCGCCCGCAATGCTTTTCAGGAAGCGGAAGTGATCCAGCATCGGGTGATGTGGATTAAAGGCCACCTTGCCGGTGACTTTCACGCCGTGCGCTTTGGTTTGCACGCCGTTGAACTGGATGCCCTGCTCCGCTTCAAATAGCTCAACGCCTTGCAGATCGCCAAAGAAGTCAAAGTGCCACCAGGCGCGACGGAACTCGCCGTCGGTGACCACTTGCAGGCCGTTAGCGCGCTGCTGCTCGACCACGTGGCGGATTTCTTTATCTTCTACCTGACGCAGCTGCTCAGCCGTGATCTCGCCATTGGCAAACTGCACGCGCGCTTGCTTGATCGCCGCAGGACGCAGAAAACTGCCGACGGTATCGGCACGGAACGGTTGTTGTTGTGGCATGTTCACTCCTGGCTAAACGCATAATTGCGTCAGGGTATAATTTCACCCGGTTATTTATAGCCATCTGGATGGCTAAATGTCCATAAAGAGTGACATGCTGAAACAAATTGGGCAATGGAAGAAAATTCAGGTGACGTGAATAAAATTCATGATCGGGTGCTCGTTCTTCCATTTTACTCAATGGCGGCACGTGCCTGGGCCATCTGGCTTTCGGAAAGTGGCAAATAACCGCCTTCAGTTACCCGGCGCTGCCCTTCAGGTGATAACACCTGATGCAGGAACGCATTCACCAGCGGCGGCAGCGGTTTGCCCGGCGCTTTATTGACGTAAATATAGAGCGGACGCGACCACGGATAGCGGCCGCTGCGAATGGTTTCGGCGTCCGGCATCACGCTATCGCCGCTGGCAGTGACGATGGGCACCATCTTCACGCCGCTTAAGTGAAAACCAAAACTGGCATAACCAATGCTGTTGGGTGTTGCCGCGACGGCCTGCACCACCGCCGCCGAGCCGGGAAACTCCGCGACGTCTGAGCGGAAATCCCCTTTACACAGCGCCTGCTGTTTGAAGAAGCCCCAGGTACCTGATGCCGAATTACGGCCAAAACGCTGAATACTGCGTCGCGCCCAATCTCCCTGGTTGAGGCCAAGATCGCCCCAGTGCTGCGGCACCGAGTGCGCACCACACAGACGAGTGACAGAGAAAAGGGCATCGAGTTGCGGTTGATCGATACGCGTTAGCGGGTTGTCCTGATTGACCACCACCACCAGCGCATCCATCGCCACCGGCACCGCCAGCGGGGGATAGCCGTAGCGCGTGGTAAACAGTTGGCGTTCATCAATTTGCATCGGGCGGCTCATCGCCCCGAGCTGGGCAGCGCCTGCCGCCAGCGCGGTGGGTGCGGTTGAGGATCCAGCCGCCTGTACCTGAACGTTAACGCCCGGTGACTGGCGGCTGAAATCCTCGCCCCATAAGGTCATCAGATAGCCGAGGGTGTCGGAACCGACGCTGCTCAAATTGCCGGTGAGCATGGTTTGTTGGCTTTGTGCCAGCGTAGAGCACAGCAGCAACGTGAACAGCAACAGCGATCTCATCAGGTCTTCCGCAAATCAGGTCAGGAACATTGAACTGCACATTCTGTCGCGCCGCGATTCATCACGCAATCAATTGCGCCACTTCATCGTGCTTAACTGACCTTACTGTGCACGCTCTTCGCCACAATCAAACGTGGCGGCAGCACGAAACTAAAACAGGTTTCCTGATGCGGAATACTGGTGATTTCCAGCCGTGCATTATGGTGGCTCAATGCATGCTTAACGATCGCCAACCCTAAGCCACTGCCGCCGGTGGCGCGCGATCGGGCTTTATCCACCCGATAGAAACGCTCGGTGAGGCGCGGTAAATGCTCCTCGCTGATCCCCGGTCCGTTATCGCACACTTTGAACTCCGCGCCCTCTTTGGTGCGCAGCCAGCTGATATCCAGGCGCGTCCCTTCCGGCGTGTGATTCACCGCGTTGTACACCAGATTAGAAATGGCGCTGCGCAGCTGTTCATCATTACCGAAGACTTTGAGGTGCGGATCCGTGCGGAAATGGATGCTGTGTCGCCCCTGGCTGAGCGTTTCCGCCTCGCGCTGCAACAGTTGCAGCATGCCCGGAACATCCACCGTCTCTTTGAGATCGATAGCCGGTGCGGCCTCGATACGCGACAAGGTCAGCAACTGTTTCACCAGGCTATCCATGCGACGCGTTTGCTCCTGCATGGTATGCAACGCCTTGCCGCGCGTGCGCTCGTTCATCGTCGCATCGTCCATCATCTCCAGATAGCCCTGCAGCACCGTTAACGGCGTACGCAGTTCATGACTGACGTTGGCAAAGAAGTTACGCCGCGCCCCTTCCAGCTGGTGCATTTGGGTGACATCGCGCGCCACCATCAACCACTGCCCTTCGCTGTAGGGCATCACACGGAATTCCATATGATGTTGATTGTTCAGCACCAGCGTCAGCGGCTTGTCAAAATCGCGTTGGCGGATATAGCGGGAAAACTCAGGATAGCGTAGTAAATTGAGGATGTTCTGGCCATTATCTTCCGGCCAGCGCAGCCCAAGATGCTGTTGTGCCAGCCCGTTGCACCAGAAAATGGTGCCCTCTTCGGTGGTCAGGATCACTGCATCGGGCAGGGATTCGGCGCCGCTACGAAAGCGCTTAATCAGGTTACCCAACTCACGACGACGACGGCGGTTACGCAGTTGCATCTGGTACAAGCCGTAGAACAAGGGCTCCCAGCTACCGCGCCCGGCGGGTGGCGTCATAGAACGATCGACCCACAGCCAGTGCGACAGACGCATCAGATTTCTAAAGTGCCAAAACATCACACCTGACACCGCGATCAGCAGTAGCCAGGGCAGATAACCGAACAACAGACCAAGCACCAGCGCGGGCAAACAGACCAGCGCCAGCTCAGTCAATAATCTCTTCCAGGAGAGTCGTTCCAGCACGGTAAAAGACTCCGTTTAGTAGCGGGCAGAGAAACGATACCCTGTTCCGCGTACGGTTTGAACCATGCGATCGTGGCCAGATACTTCCAGTGCTTTACGTAAACGACGGATATGCACATCAACGGTACGATCTTCAACGTAGACGTTGGTGCCCCATACGTGGTTCAGCAGTTGTTCACGGCTGTAAACACGCTCCGGATGCGTCATAAAGAAGTGCAGCAATTTATATTCGGTGGGTCCCATTTCCAGCGGGGTACTTTCCGACATCACGCGATGCGAGGAAGGATCGAGGCTCAGACCCTGCATCTCAATCACCTCTTCCACCGCCATCGGTGAAATACGGCGCATCACCGCTTTGATACGTGCCATCAGCTCTTTCGGTGAGAAAGGCTTGGTGATGTAGTCATCGGCGCCGACTTCCAGACCGCGTACGCGATCTTCTTCTTCACCGCGTGCCGTCAGCATCATCACCGGGATGTCGCGCGTCATGGCTTCACGTTTCAAATGTTTAATAAACTGAATACCGCTGCCGCCAGGCAACATCCAATCCAGCAGAATTAAATCAGGCCAGGGTTCGATCAGCTTACCAATCGCGCTGTCATAGTCTTCTGCCTCAATAGGCTGGTAATCATTCTGTTCCAGCACGAAACATAACATTTCACGGATGGGAGCTTCGTCTTCCACAACCAAAATGCGCTTAGCCATTATAACTCCTGCTTTTGTGACAATAGGTCACTGGGATTTGCGGCGCCATTATGCGTCAGTTTTATGACACTTTTATGAAAAACCCTCCCTATGATAGATAGTGATAAAACAGAAATGTGACAACGATTATCGCTTTTTTTTCTTTGCGATCTGAAGAGGTTATAATTCGCCTTCGCTTAACGAAGCAGGGAGTATTCATGCGCATCATTCACACCGCGGATTGGCATCTTGGTCAGTTCTTTTACAGCAAAAGCCGGGCGGCCGAGCATCAAGCCTTCCTCGACTGGCTGCTGGCACAGATTACGCAGCATCAGGTGGATGCCTTAATCATCGCGGGAGACCTGTTTGATACCGGTTCGCCACCGAGCTATGCGCGTGAAATGTTTAACCGCTTCGTGGTGGCGCTACAGCCAACGCACTGTGAATTGATTGTGCTGGCGGGCAACCATGATTCTGTCGCTACCCTGAATGAATCACGCGAGTTACTCGCCTGTTTAAATACGCGAGTGATCACCAGCGCCACACCACAGGGCGAACAGCAGGTGCTGACGCTGCATCAACGCGATGGCACGCCGGGCGCACTGCTGTGCGCGATTCCCTATTTACGTCCGCGCGATATTTTGCGCAGCCAGGCGGGACAATCCGGGCGCGAGAAGCAGATCTCACTGCTGGAAGCGATTGAGCAGCATTATCAACAGTGTTATGCCGCAGCGCTGGCCGAGCGGGCAGATCGCGCACTTCCCATCATTGCCACCGGTCATCTCACCACCGTTGGCGTGACCAAAAGCGACTCGGTGCGCGATATCTATATCGGCACGCTGGATGCCTTCCCGGCGCAGGCGTTTCCCGCCGCGGATTACATTGCCCTGGGCCATATTCACCGTGCCCAGCGCATTGCTGATAGCGATCATATTCGCTACAGCGGTTCACCGATTCCGCTCAGCTTTGATGAATTAGGTCGCGAGAAAAGCGTGTTCCTGCTGGAGTTCAGCGCTCAGCTGGAAAGCGTCACTCCCCTCCCGATCCCGCAGTTCCAGCCAATGCAGATGCTAAAAGGCTCAATGGCGGAGATCGAACAACAGCTGAGCGAATTTAGCGAGGGAGATCGCGAGCAGCCCGTCTGGCTTGATATTGAAATCACCACGCAAGAATATCTCAGCGATTTGCAGCGCCGCGTTGAGCAACTGACCGAAGCCCTGCCGGTGGAAGTGCTACTGGTACGCCGCAGCCGCGAACAGCGTCAGCGCAGCCTGGCACGCATGGATAATGAAACGCTAAGCGAATTGAAAGTCGAAGAAGTGTTCGCCCGCCGTCTGGCGCAGGAAGATCAGTTAGATGCCGAACAAGCCGAGCAACTCACCCAACTGTTCCGCACCACCCTCGCCGCGCTGGAGAACCCGTCCGCATGAAAATCCTGACGTTACGCTTTAAAAACCTCAATGCGCTGCGCGGTGAATGGTTTATCGATTTCCGCCGTGAACCCTTTGCCAGCAACGGCTTATTTGCCATAACCGGCGCGACCGGCGCGGGGAAAACCACCTTGCTGGATGCCATTTGCCTGGCGCTTTATCACCAGACGCCGCGCCTTGGCGTGCTATCCCAGACGCAAAACGAACTGATCACCCGTGACACCGCCGAATGTCTGGCAGAAGTGGAATTTGAGATCAAAGGCGAAGCCTGGCGCGCCTTTTGGAGCCAGAACCGCGCACGCGGCCAGGCGGATGGCAAATTGCAGGCACCGCGTGTCGAGCTGGCGCGCGTGGCGGATAACCAGATTGTGGCCGATAAGGTGGGTGACAAACTCAAGCTCATCGAAACCCTTTCTGGCCTCGATTTTGACCGTTTCACCCGTTCAATGATGCTGTCGCAAGGCCAGTTCGCTGCCTTCCTCAACGCCAAGCCGGGCGAACGCGCCGAACTGCTGGAAGAACTCACCGGCACCGAAATTTACGGCCAAATCTCGATGCAGATTTACGAGCGCTGGCGCACCGCACGCAGCGATCTGGAGACACTGCGCGCCCGCGCTGGCGGCATGATGCTGCTGGATGAGACGCGTCGCACAGAGCTGATGCAGCAGGTTGAAGCCTTAACGGCGCAGGAAAAAACGCTGAGCGAGCAGCTTGAGCAAGCGCAACAGCAACAACAGTGGCTGACGCACTCGCAACAGCTGGCGCAGGAGCAGCAGCAAGCCGCACAGGCGAACCTGGATGCCGAACAGGCATGGCAGCGGGCGGAAAGCGATCGCCAACGCCTGGCACGCGCGGAACCGGCTGAAAAGCTGCGAGAAAAACTTCAGCAGCGTGAGCAGTTGCAACAAGATTACCAGCTCGCAACCCAGCAGGCGCAGCAGCTCCACACGCAGCAGCAAAATGCGCAAACCGCGCTGCAGCAGGGTGAAAAAAGTTATCAGACGGCACAGCAAGCGCGTGAGCAGGCACTCGCCGATCAGCAGCAGCTGGAAACCTTGCTTACCGAACAGGTGATTCCGCTCGACCAACAGCTCGCCAGCCTCGCACAGCAGTTGGCGGAGCAGCAGCGCCTGCATGCGCAACAGTCACAGACAGTGCAGCAAAGCCAGATCGCGCTCAGTCAGCATCTGCTAACACGTGAGCGCTTACAACAGCAGCTGGCAGAACAGCAGACATTTCGCAGCCGTGAAGCGGCGGTAGCAGACTGGGGGCCAGAACTGACGCGCTGGCAAGCTGATATCGCCCGTTTCGATGAACGCGAGCAGGCGCTGACACAACTTCGTGCGCAACAGCAGCAGCAAAACGCGCAGCTGACCCAGCAGCAGCAGGCGATTGCCGAAGGTGATCGCAGGTTAGAACCTCTGCAGCAGGCTGAGACGCAGGCCAGCCAGCAACGTCAGCAAGCGGAGCAGGTACTCACTTCACTTGAGACTGAAATCAGCAGCACCTCACTGCGTGACGCGCTGACACAGCATCAACAGCAGCGCGCGGCACGCCACCAGCTCAGCTTACTGGCGGCGCGCTGGCAATCGTTGCAGCCGCAGTTGCAACAGCGGCAACAAAAACTCACGCTGTTACAGCAACAGCATCAGCAAGACGAACGCGCTTTGCAGGCACTGCGCGACGATTACAAACGTGAGAACCAGACGCTGCTCGATCTGCGCAAAATCTGCGAGCTGGAGCGCACCATTGCACAGTTGGCTGATGAACGCGCCCGGCTGCAGCCCGATCAGCCCTGCCCGCTGTGCGGTTCGTGCCAGCATCCGGCTATTGCGCAGTATCAGCAATTACAACCGGGTGAAAACCAGCAGCGGCTGGCGGCACAGGAAGCGCGGGTTAACAAGCTCAAAGAATCAGGCACGGCGAAAAGTGAACAGCACAAGCTGTCGCTGCAGCAGCAGCAGGTGCTGCAACAGGAGATTGCCGAATTCGAACAGCAACTCGCGGTGGCGCGCGAGCAGTGGCAAGCTTTAAGCGGTGAGCTGGCACTTACCTGCACGTTAGATCAGCAGGAAGTCTTTACGGCGTGGCAACAGCAGCAGGATGCGCAGGAAGCCACGCAGCAGCAGCAACTGCAGCAGCGCGAAAATGCGGCGCGAGCGTTACAACAGGCCAAAGACGCGCATCTGGTACAGCAACAACAGTGGCAGCAGCAGCATAGCGCACAACTGCTGGCACAACAGCAACTGAACAACCTGCAGCAAGCGCTGGATGAACTTAATCAGCGGGAAACTCAGGAACATAGCGCCTGGCAGCAGTTAGCGCAGCAACTGGAACAGCAGCTTACGGCACATCAGTTTGCGCTGCCCGAACGCGATGCCCGTGCCAGTTGGCTGGCTACGTTGCAGCAGCGCTGGCAAGCCTGGCAGCAGAGTGAGCGCTTGCTGGCTGAGTTACAGCCGCAACTGGCTAAAGCCGACAGCGAGCAGAACAACCTGCAAAGCAACCTGACGCGCGAGCAGCAGCAGCTGGAGACATTGCAGCACGCGCTCAGCAGCCTGCAACAGCAGCACGCAGAACAGCAGCAGCAGCGTCAGCAACTGTTTGGCGATCGTCAGGTGAGCGTTGCGCGTCAGCAGCAGCAGGCCTTGCTGCAACAGTGCGAACAGGCGCTGGCGCAGCAGTTACAACTGTGGCAGCAGGCACAAAGCCAGCTGCACAGCCTGAATGGTCAGTGTGAGCAAATTGATAGCCAAATTCAGGCCATGCATCTGCGTATGCAGGCGGCAGAAACGGCGTTTAACAGCGCACTCCAGCAGAGCGCCTTCGCCGACGAGCAGGCATTGCGCAGCGCGTTGCTGGACGAACAGGACATTCAGCATCTGCGCCAGCATCTGCAAGCCCTGGAGCAACAGCGTCAGCAGCAGATTACCCTGCACCAACAGCTGGCGCAGCGCGTCACTGCCCATCAGCAACAGCGCCCTGCCACGCTAAGTGACGAAGTGGCGGCGGGTATTGCTGAACAGCTGGAATCCCTGCGTCTGGCCCTGCGCGACAATGCCCGTCAGCAGGGTGAAGCGCAGCAGCAGTTGCACAGTGATGCCCAACAGCGTCAGCAGCAGCAATCATTACTGACGCAGATTGCCAATGACGAGGTGGAGTTGACGCAACTGGGTCGCCTGAATGATTTAATCGGTTCAGCCAAAGGCGATAAATTCCGCCGCTTCGCCCAGGGATTAACGCTCGATCATCTGGTATGGCTGGCGAACCGTCAGCTTGATCGCTTACACGGACGCTACCTGTTGCAACGCCGTGTCACCGATGAGCTGGAGCTGGAAGTGGTCGATACCTGGCAGGCCGATGCCACGCGCGATACCCGCACGCTGTCCGGCGGCGAAAGCTTCCTGGTGAGTCTGGCACTGGCGCTGGCGCTGTCTGATTTGGTCAGCCACAAAACGCGCATTGAATCGCTGTTCCTTGATGAAGGCTTCGGCACGCTGGACGCCGAAACACTCGACACCGCGCTGGATGCCCTCGACGCATTGAACGCCAGCGGTAAAACCATCGGCGTGATCAGTCACGTTGAAGCGATGAAAGAACGTATTCCGGTGCAGATCAGGGTGCGGAAGATGAATGGACTGGGTTACAGCAAGCTGGAGTTGCCGGGGGAATAAACGTCCGTCCCGCCATCAAATGAGCCTCTTTTCACAGGGTGCGGCTGTCTGGCCGCACCTGACATTCAGCTGTGCGTCGTGCGAGCCATTGAGCGAAAAATTCTGGATCTAATCAGAGTCAGAGAAATGCCATAGCAATCCCCTTACTGCTCGGTAAACTGGCCACCATGTTTTGCAAATCCGGGCAAATTGATGAACGTATTTCGCCGTATTGCTGGCACATTGTTGTTGAGTACCCTACTCAGCGCCTGCCAGCATGCCCCATCGCATCCCATGGAAAGTATGACCAACCTGTGCCAGCCACAGAGCGAACCGGGCAGCGCATCCTGCAAATGGACTGATGAGATGCAGCGACAGCTCAACCGGCAATTTTCCGATGCGGCACATTACGCGGGACAGCAATGTATGGTGCGACTGGAGTGGCAAAACAGCGGGCGCTATGCAGTCACGCAGACGCAAGGTGATGAAACCCTGTGCCTGCGCGCCTGGCAGTTGATTGGTCAGTCGAAAGGATTACCGCCGCCACCGGATCGCACCCAACCCGCGTGGTTCGGCTTTGCGCCGCATCAGGCTAACTCGCCAGCCCATCCTGTCGCCACTGGCGCGGGCTAATGCCAAACCAGCGCCGGAAGGCGCGTGAAAACGCACTGACTTCGGAATAGCCCAGCAGCAGCGCCATCTCCGAGATCGGCAACTGCTTTTGTTGCAGGTAGTGCGTGGCCATTTCGCAACGCACTTTATCCACCAGCGCGGTGAAGCTGATGCCCTCTTCGCGCAGCCGCCGTTGCAACGACCAGCTCGACAGCCCCATTTTATCCGCGATCTCTTCCAGCACCGGTTCGCCCTGCATCAACGATAAGTTGACCTGCGAACGCGCCTGCTCCACCACGCTTTGCAGTGAAGCGCTGCTATTCAGACGGCGGATGGCATCCTGCATCACCATTAACAACATCGGATCCTGCTCTGGCATGGTGCGCAGCAGATCGCGTTTGGGGATCAGCAGTGAGTTGAACGGTTGATCGAACCACACTGGCGCATCAAACACTTTGCAGTGCTCGTGCCACTGCTCCGGCCGGGGATGCTCAAAATGCACCTCGCGCGGCGCCCAGTTTTTGCCGGCCACGTGACGGATCAGATTGAGGAACATGCCGAGCGTCAATTCCGCATCCTGCCGACGTGAGAGGATCGCCCCGTGTCGCACCTGATAATCCAGCCGCCAGCAGTCGCCTTTATCGACCAGGCGCGTCAGCGTATCGTGCTGATGCCAGGGGAAAGCATTCACCACGTTGTGCAGCGCCTGCTCCAGCGTCGGTGAGCATAAGCCGATATAGCCAATCAGCCCTAATGACTGCGGTTTGAACTGCTTGCCGTAATGCAAACCGAAGTTATCAAAACCAGAGTGGCGCGCCGCTTCTTCCATCACTCGGCAATAGTTGACCAGACCAAGGCTGAGCGTCGGGCTGGCCAGCAGTTCGGAATCAATGCCGCTGATACCAAAAATACGATCAACATCGCCGCCTTTGTCGGTGATAAAGGTGCTTAAGCCGGTTGCAGCTGCTGCCAGCACGCCACGGTTGTTGGCCTGGGCCGAGAGCGAACTGTACGCTTCAGAAGGAGTCATCAGTGATTGCATCGGAACCTCACAGGGATCGCGCGAGTGAAACTAATGGTGGGATCCAGCAAGATTCGTACCATGACGCTTGAAGAGGCCGCCATCAATGATGACCCGACTAGATTCGGTATCCTTTATCAGCGTGCGCGTTGATGCGCACCTTGCTAAAGGTCCGGTGTCATGCCGAAGCCTGTGCAGTGATGCGCATCTGGCTAAGCGCAGCTCAAGGATACGGAGGCATTCCGTTGCGCCCCGCTCACGCTCAGCACACAACATCAAGGAGCGATTTATGGCGCAACGGCGTGAAAGTCACCCCCAGAGATCGCAATAAATTGCGCCGCTACGACGCACTGCTGCCCGCTACTGGTGCAACTCAAACGCCAACCGGCAGCTGATTGGTTTCCAGATAGCGACGGCATAGACGCACCGAGTGATCGGCCCAACGCGGCCCCAGGCTCAGCGCCATCTCGGTGTCTGCATGGGTGCCCATCCATGCGGTCATCTGGATACGACGTTGAATCAACAGCGTCGGCACCAGCGCCATCTCCTCATCAGTGATGTGCGCCACACGCTCGTAGCCCTGGATCCAGTTATCCACCCATTCGGCGGCACGCGGATGATGCTCAACAAAACTGATCGCCGCCGCCAGATCGTGCAGATACCAGCCCATGCCGCAGTCATCAAAATCGATCACCCGGGTTTCACCTTTGTGCAGCAGCAAATTGGTGAGGCGCAGATCAGCGTGGATCAAGCCATAACGATCCTGTCCTTTACCAAAGCCCTGCAACTCTTGCCCGACCCGCGCCACTGCTTCAGCGACAATGCCATGATCGGCAGGATTGAGATTGGGCGCATCCTGCCAGCGGCCCCAGTGGCTGTGATCGCTGACCATGGTGTGATGATCCCAAATGATACGCTGGAAGCCAGCCGGTTTTTGCCAGCTGCGACTGTGCTGATGCAGGCGCGCAGTGATGTGCCCGAGCTGCTGGAAGGCTTTGGGATCGACCTCGGTGGTGGGCATCTCGCCCTCGATCCAGTGGAACAGTACTGCGTGTCGCACGCCGCCATCGGGCATGCCTATTGTCAGCACCGTTTCGCCATCACTGGCCGGGATCGCCTGCGGCACCATAATGCCAATCTCACGCAGCGCGTCGAGCCACAGCAGCTCGCTCTGGATATCCGCTTTGCTGTGATAGTCAGGACGATGCAGGCGCAACGCATAACGCTTACCGCCCGCCAGCAACAGGAAGGTGGCGTTCTCCGAGCGACAAAGTAGCTTCAGCTCGCCCTGCAAGGGCGCGGGATAACAGGCCAGCGCCTGCTGTGCCAGTACGGTGGTTTCCGCATCAGTAAGGGTATCGGATTGTTTGGCGCTCATTCATCTGTCTCCAGCATCAATCTTAAAGGAAGCAAGTGTTATCAGCATGGGATGACAGCGTTCTGACTGCTTGACCGCAGATAACCCAAAGTTGACCGCAGCGTACATCTGGCACTTTTCTTGCCTCAGAGTTGACCGTGGAGGACAAAACTCACTGCGCCTGCGTCAAGTTTTCCCGCTGCAGGCGGCGGCATTATCACTTCACTGTAGTGCATAGAACAAAACAGCGCGGTGCAGCCGCCGCACAACAATCACGACGGGGAGACGATTATGACGAGTAAGCTCAAACCCACGCTGGGCACTCTGCATTTGTGGGGTATCGCGGTTGGACTGGTAATTTCCGGGGAGTATTTTGGCTGGAGTTATGGCTGGGGCGTAGCGGGCACGTTGGGGTTCCTGATCACTACCGCACTGATCGCCACCATGTACACCTGCTTTATTTTTAGCTTTACCGAGCTGACCACCGCCATTCCACACGCCGGTGGCCCGTTTGCTTACAGTCGCCGCGCCTTTGGTGAAACCGGTGGTTTGATTGCCGGTCTGGCGACGCTGATTGAGTTTGTGTTCGCCCCACCGGCGATTGCCATGGCGATTGGTGCTTATCTCAACGTGCAGTACCCGGATCTCAATCCGAAAACCGCTGCGGTCGGCGCTTATCTGGTTTTCATGACCCTCAATATCCTCGGCGTGAAGCTGGCGGCGATGTTTGAACTGGTGGTGACGGTGCTGGCGGTGCTGGAACTGCTGGTGTTTATGGGCGTAGTGTCGCCGGGCTTCAGTATCGCCAATTTTGCCGCTAACGGTTGGGCGGGAAGCGATCATTTCGGTATGCCAGCCCTTTCCGGCATCTTCGCGGCTATTCCTTTTGCCATCTGGTTCTTCCTCGCCATTGAAGGCGCCGCCATGGCCGCCGAAGAGGCCAAAGATCCGAAGCGCACCATTCCCAAAGCTTACATCACCGGGATTCTGACGCTGGTGGTACTGGCGATTGGCGTGATGCTGTTGGCGGGCGGCGCAGGCGACTGGCGTAAACTGTCTGACAGCAACGATCCGTTGCCGCAGGCGATGAAGATGATCGTCGGCGAGCATTCAAACTGGATGCATATGCTGGTGTGGATTGGCTTATTCGGACTGGTCGCCAGCTTCCACGGCATTATCCTCGGCTATTCACGTCAGTTCTTTGCCCTGGCGCGCGCCGGTTATCTGCCGCAGGGTCTGGCGAAACTGTCACGTTTCCAGACGCCGCATCGCGCCATTATTGCCGGTGGCGTAATTGGTATCGCGGCAATCTACAGTGATGGTCTGATCAACCTGCAGGGCATGACGCTGACGGCGGCGATGATCACCATGGCAGTATTTGGCGCCATCGTGATGTACCTGATGAGTATGCTGAGCCTGTTCAAATTGCGCCGCACCGCACCCGACATGGAACGCAGCTTCCGCGCACCGGGTTATCCGATTATTCCCGGTATCGCGCTGGTGCTGTCACTGGTGTGTCTGATTGCCATGCTGTGGTTCAACCCGGTGATTGGCGGCCTGTTCGTGGGGATTATGGTGGTGGGATATATTTACTTCCTCGCGACCAAAACTCAGCGTCAGAATGCGCCGCAGGATGCGATGTTGATGGGTGAGTAATCGCGGGACCAGAGGGCGCAAAACTGCGCCCTGTCCAAAGGTCGCTATTGAGGCGACCTTTTTTCTAGGATTTCAGCGGCCACAACCATGCCGCACCGCGCACACCGCTTGAATCGCCGTGCACCGCTTTCAGCACTGGCGTTTCGCACTCGCGGCCAAACACCCACTGCTTCATCAGGGCTGGCACTGTCTGATACAGGCGATCGTTATTACTCATCCCGCCGCCCAGCACGATCACATCCGGATCGAGCAAATTCACTACCTGCGCCAGCGACTTAGCTAAGCGCATTTCGTAACGGCTCATCGCCAGCTCTGCTACCGGATCCTGCTGCTCAATCAGTTTGATGATCTCTGCGCCCTTCAATGCTTTACCGCTCAAACGCTGATAATCGATGGCAAAGCCGGTACCCGATACAAAGGTTTCAATACAGCCCTGCAAACCGCAATAGCAAGGTACTTCTTCGCGATGGCGAAGTTCATCTTCATCCATCCACGGCAAAGGATTGTGGCCCCACTCGCCCGCATTACCATTGCCGCCAATGCGCGATTCACCGCCAATCGCCACGCCCGCGCCCGAACCGGTGCCGATGATCACCGCGAACACCAACGGCTGACCCGCGCCTGCACCATCCACCGCTTCGGAAACCGCTAAACAATTCGCGTCATTGGCGATGCGCACGTCACGATTCAGCGCCTGCGCCAAATCCTTGTCCAGCGGCTGTCCATTCAGCCAGGTGGAGTTGGCGTTTTTTACCCGCTGGGTGTACGGCGAAATCGTGCCGGGAATGCCAATGCCTACCGTGCCTTTTTCCCCGGTTTTCTCCTCTGCCAGCAGCACTAAATCCACAATCGCCTGGACTGTGGCGGCATAGTCATCGCGCGGGGTATTGACGCGGTGACGGAACAGCTCTTGCCCCTGATCGGAGAGCGCAATCACTTCAATCTTGGTACCGCCTAAATCAATCCCAATACGCACGATTTATTCCTCATTATTCGTTCAGGTGACAGATACAGTAGAAGGCTGAATCGGGAAAGGCAATGAAACCAATCCGATGTTTCGCTATCATGCGCGCTGACTTTGAGACTTGTGCGCCCGATCGCACCCACGGTAAGGAATCCCGATGTTGTGGTTTAAAAATATGATGGTTTATCGTCTGAATCGTGACATCCCACTGTCCGCAGACGATCTGGAAAAACAGCTCGACGCCTTCACGTTTTCGCCGTGCGGCAGCCAGGATATGGCGAAAACCGGCTGGGTTTCACCGATGGGCAACCGCGGCGAAGCGCTGACGCATGAAATCAACGGCCAGATCGTGATTTGCGCCCGCACCGAGCAAAAGATCCTGCCTTCGCCGGTGGTGAAGCAGGCGCTGGAAGCGAAGATCGATAAGCTGGAAGCGGAACAGAGCCGCAAGCTGAAGAAGACCGAAAAAGACTCGCTGAAAGATGAAGTGCTGCATAGCCTGCTGCCACGCGCGTTTAGCCGTTTCAGCCAGACGTTTATGTGGATCGACACCGTGAACAACCTGATCATTGTCGATTGCGCCAGCGCTAAAAAAGCAGAAGACACCCTGGCGCTGTTGCGTAAAAGCATCGGTTCGCTGCCGGTGGTGCCGCTAACGCTGGAAACCCCGATTGAGCTGACGCTGACCGAATGGGTGCGTTCTGGTGAATTGCCGGCCGGTTTCGCGCTGATGGATGAAGCAGAGCTGAAAGCGATTCTGGAAGACGGCGGCGTGATCCGGTGTAAGAAACAGGATCTGATCTCCGATGAGATCGCCACCCACATCGAAGCTGGCAAAGTGGTGACCAAACTGGCTCTGGACTGGCAGGAGCGTATTCAGCTGGTGATTGCCGACGATGCCTCGATCAAGCGTCTGAAGTTCAGCGACACGTTGCGTGAGCAGAATGACGACATCGACCGCGATGATTTTGCCCAGCGTTTTGATGCCGATTTCACCCTGATGACCGGCGAACTGGCCGCGTTGATCAGTAATCTGGTGGAAGCGTTAGGCGGCGAAGCCAAGCGCTGAAGCCTGAATCGTTTACCCCCCACCTGGCTACGCTGAAGCCAAAAAGAAACCGGGAATGCTAAAAGCATTCCCGGTTTAATGATGACTCATGCTGAAAGTCAGCGTTTACAGATAGCGGCAGAGATAAGACGTTGGCTCAGCCACCTGCAAGTGGAATTCGCTGTGACCCGGCACGTTGAAAACCGAACCGGCTTCGTACCATTTCCACTCGGTTTCACCTGGCAGCAGCACTTTCAGTGCGCCGCTCACGACCGTCATCTCTTCCGGCTGTCCTGTACCGAAGGTGTACTCACCTTCTGCCATCACGCCAACGCTGGCACGGCCAATGGTTACGCTGTCGAAACCAATGGATTTCACTTTTCCGTCGAAATACTCACTTACGTTGAGCATGTTACTTCCTCACAGCACATTATGGTGTCTGGCAGATTACAAGGGAACTCGCTGATCTGTCACGCGAAAAAGCAATACAGATCGCGACTTGTGATCGGCCTCAGTCAGACGATCAACTCTGCCGCTAACTTCGCCACCAGCACGTTGGATAACAGTACCGGAATGCCCAGCATTTTCTGCAGGAAATCCCGGTGCTTCTGGTGATAGCCAATACAGTCGAGCACCACCACATCCGCCCCCTGCTCTTGCAGCGACAGGCCCGCCTCGATCAAATCATTCTGCTGTGCCAGATAAGGGCTGGCGACGGCAAAGCATGGCGCGCTGTTCAGATTCCGCCATTTACTGGCCTGCTCAGCGATCTGCTCTTCTACCGGCACGACAATTCCCACTTTATGTTCCTGCACGATGGCCTTGACCAACGGTGGGATAATGCGGTCCGGCTCCAGCAACAGCGCCTTTTCGGTTTTCAGCGTGCCAAATTCACCGGTGCACAGCAGCAAAATCGTATCGTAGCCCTGCTGTTCCAGCGCCGTAATCTTGCGTTGCAGTCCCTGCTCAACTTTTGGCCCCGACAGGCGCACCTGCTCGCCGGTGGTCATACGCGAAACCAGCACTTTCTCACCCGCTTCAGGCGAGAAGAACTGCTCCACCTCAGCGAGTGTCAGGCCGTCGAGTAATCCGGCGTGAGCGACTTGCTCTTCCGGTAAGTGATCCTGCAGCAGCGGCAGAATATCGCTACGCGGGGATTGACCAATCGTTAAGGTAACCAGGGACTGTTTCATCATTAAGCTTTCCGCGTACGCAGGTGACTGAGACTACCATACAAAGAGTGTAGTAATGCGTACTCTTGTTTGTCATAGAACTGACAGGTTTCACGGCCAAACTCTTTCGCCACTTCCACCGCAAACTTCACGGTCGCCGCGATATCGACTTCATGGCTGGCACCGGTGCCGCAACCTGGCACGACCGATTCCGCGCAGATCGCCACGCCAACCACTGGCACATCGGTGGCGGTTGACGGCTGCAGGATGCTGTTAAGGTGATACACACCATTGCCATAAGGCGTGATGTCCTGCGTAGTGATCGGGAAGGTCACAGCAGGAAGACCGCTGGTCATCTCCATAATGCGCAGCAGATCTTCTGATACGCGCAGGATGTAACCCTCTTTCACTGTCGGCGAGATCGCGTAGCCTTTATGATTCAGGATACGGTTACCTTTGGTGGTATCGATGGAGAGAATCGCGTCCACGCCGTCGATCACTTCGTTGTCATTCATGGTGATGTCATCGCATGGCGAGTCCATGAAATCCACCGGCTCATGCGGACGGGTTGGCGCATCCGGGCAGATGTGAGTAGTGATAATCACGTCACCCGCCAGCACATCGCCTTTGGTCTGCATCTGTGTCAGCTTCAGCGCACTGCTCACCGCCGCCACTGCGCCATCTGCATCCGACACCATACCGATACGCGTTGGACGCGCACCGATGCCGCCTAAACGACCGACAATGCCCAGCGTGGGTGCGGTGCCGCCTTTGCTCTTGCCCTGCGCACCAGGAATATCAATGCGCACGAAATCAGTACGCCCTTTCGGGCCGGTGACGCGCTTGAAGCTGGCGGTCACGCCTGGGTAGCCGGCAAAAAGATCCACCACCTGCTGGCCATCCACGTAGGCGCTATCGAGTAACTCAAAAACCTGCAGTGTCTGATGTAAACTCATATTGAATTCCCTGGGTTATTTCTTGGTGCTACTGGCAAAAAGAGAATGGAAGAAGCTGTACAGCGCGTCGCCCGCAATAAACCCTGCGGCCATCACCTCCATCGGTGAACGTCCACGCTCGCCCCACACTCGAATGATCAGGATACGCAGTGCGATCCCCACCATCACCGCCCAACCTGCTGCGGCGTTGTTGATTAACAAACCGGTCGCCAGCAATACGCCTAACTGACGCTTCGGCCCACCGATAAACTGAATAATCGCACCCGGAATCGCCCACATCAGCAAGCTTCCGGCAATGCCTGGCTCGGCACCGGCCTGAATGGTTTTGGCGTAAACGCGTGCCACTGGTGGCAGCAGGTTTTCGGCGAAGAACAGGTTGTGTGCGTACCACACCACTGGAATACAGATCACAAAGGCGATCATCGCGGCGATTAACTGGATACGGCGGCCCCACAGCTCTTGCTGTAGATCGGCACCGTTACCGCGCAGGATAAAGCCGGCTTTCAGGTCGTAGCCCATATCGGCAAAGGCCGGTCCTGTTGCGGCGGTGAAGCCACACAACAGGCAGAGCGCCAGCGGCGGGAAGCCGAGCAAAATACCGAGGATCAGGGTTATCAGCGCTACGGCAAAGGCCGGGAACCAGCCTGAGTGCATCGCGGCGATGCCGACAATCAATTCATGCACGAAGGCAGCAAACGCGGCATACACGATAAACAGCACCAGCATCGGCAAGCCCATCTGGCTCCACAAACCGCCCGCCAGTGCCAGCAGCGTGGAGATGATGATATAGCCAACGGTGCCGAAGCCGAGTGAACGCTTCACTTCGCTGTCGCTGCGGCTGACATTCAGCTGATCGTTGCGACGGCTGACAATCACCTGCACGACCTGAATCAGCGCCACCAATCCAGCGCCGACCATCATGCCGTGTGGGATATACAACGCATTGATATCGATACCAGCAACCGGTTGCGCATATGCACGCAACAGAAAACCAATACCCAACATGCTCAGCGCCCAGATATTGCCAATAAAAGCAGTACCGAAGGCTGACATGGGGATTTTCAACATCGAACCGGCAATGCCGCCGACAATACCCACCACCAGCAACCACGCCTGACGGCCGCCTTTATCGCCGGCTTTGATCGCTTCCGCGGCTGCCACGCCCGGTGGCCACGCATTGCTGGCCGGGAACACGCGGGTATCGAACAGGCGGTATAGCAGATAGGCATCCAGCAGCATCGCCGCACTGACACCGACAAACAGCGGCAGTACCAGCTGCGGTTCACCCAGCGCCCACGGCACGGCAATCGGCATCAGCAGACTGTTCGCCGCACCAAAGGTGGCAGAAGAGATGGCGGTTTGCGCAAGGTTCTGTACTTCGATGGAGCGATAACGACGGAACCATTGCAGAGGAATGCGCGCCAGCAACATGGCAAACAGCGCACCGATAATAGAGGTATTGGGTGTCACCCCAATGGTGGTAATCAGCTGAACCCCGATGATGGCACCTGCTACAGACAGCAGAACCAGCATTAAGCCCACGCCGATACTTTTTATTGGATTATGTTGACGCATATTATCCCCGTATTTTCACCCTGTAGAAAACGCGTAATACGTTTTATGCCCGACACGCGGGACATCAACGCTTTTAATAAATCGTTCCCTGATTTTTGAAATAGGCAGGTCCGAAGACCTGCTATTTCCCTGGTGTGGCGCGAATAAACGCCTTTAAATCGAAAATAAGGTTATGCGCCGTATTTCTCGGCCATCAATGCAGCCGTTGCGCGCAGTTCGCTGAGCAGCGCGTCCGGATAACCCGGGGCCGCTTCTTGCGAGAGAAACGAGAGACACAGTGCGGCACTTTCGCCGCGATGTTTATTGGTGACCGCCACCGCCAGTGAGCTGATGCCCGGCAACGTCTCATTGCGTGCCAGTGCCCAGCCCTGCTGGCGAATCACCGCTAATTCTTTACAGAGTGCATCAATGTTCAGAGGCGAGTTTGCGGATGCGGCTTGCCAGTCATCGGCAAAACGCGCACGCACTTCGTCATCACTCAATTGTGCCAGCAGCACGCGCCCGGTAGAGGTACCGGAAAGGGAAACACGCGTACCTGGCGGCGTGACGAGTTGGGTGAAAAAACGGCCGTGATACATGCGCATCACCAGAACGTCTTGCCCATCCAGCACGGAGATGTACCCCATACAACCACTGCTGGCCGCCAACTGCGCCATCGGCGCAGAAGCACTATCAACCAACGGCGTTGATAAGTAGTGCCCCGCAACTGAAAGCAACACACGACCAATCTGGAAACAGCGACTATCGGGATCACGCTCAAGCAATCCTTCACTTTCCATGGTCGCCAGCAGGCGAGAAACGGTACTTTTCGGCAATCCCAACGCGTCAACCACCTCGGTGAAGGTCAGGCCCGGATGGCCCTGCGTCACGCCAAAGCGCTGGAAAAGCTTAAGTACGGCAGCGGCGTTTTCGAGTGTGGTCATGGCGTCGGTTTCACTATGTGGAACTGAGTTCCTATATCAATACAGTGAAAGTAATTCGCTCTGCTGATCGGGTCAAGCGCAAATTTTGAACCGGCTATATTTGCGTCGATTTAACGCAGCATAAAATACGGCGCAAACTGAAAATAAAGTGACGTCATCAGGCAAGCAGGAATAACAGCAGAAAAGGATGGCGGTTCTGGCGGGCATATTAGTCATTTTAAGGCAGTTGAAAATAACTGTTTAGCCACGGAAAGTAATCACTGATTAACAGGCGTCCCTGCCCGCGAGATTTACTCTTTATCCGCGTCTTCATAACGCGCTTTGGCATCCTGCGCTTCGGCTTCAGTTTTGTGCTCACTGATCAGTGAATCGGGCTTCGGATGGTCAGCGCGTAACTCATACCACGTCACAGTATTGCCTGCCGCGCCTTTCTCAACGGCAACGATGCGCGCTTCTCGCGGGTACGGTGGTTTGGTTGGCATAGATTTCCCTCTTATGTCTGGTTTCCACACAGACAGCGGCGATCCCCCTGTCTCTAATAAAGTATAGACAATGGAGGATCGCGAGAAAAAAGAGGGATAAATCTGAAGGGGTTAGCTGGCGCGGGCGAGCGAGAGGGATTGCAGAATTTGATCAACAACCTGTTCTGGCGCCTGCATGGCATTCACTTCATGGTGCGCGGTCTGGCGGTAAAGATGCGCGCGCTCGCGCAGAATATCGCTCATCTCCTCGGCAATCGGACGACCGGTTAGCGTCGGGCGCTGTGCGGCTTCGGGCTGACGTTCAAGACGATCGGCCAGTACCGTTGACGGGGCATTTAACCAAATCACCTGCCCATGTTCGCGCATAAAGCGGCGATTCACCTCAGCCAACACCATCCCGCCGCCGGTGGCAATCACCGTTGCCGGCGCTGTGACCGCCCGCAGCGATTCAGTTTCGCGCGCACGGAAGCTGTCCCAGCCTTCAGCCGCGACGATTTCCGCCACGGTGCGCTGCGTCGTGAGCTGCAGGTTATGATCGGTATCGCTAAAGGCATAACCAAGCGCCTGAGAAAGGGCCTGGCCGATAGTGGTTTTACCGCAACCGCGTGCGCCGATCAGATAGATGGGTAATGACATCCGGGCTCATCCTCCGCCGTATTTATGCCGCACGGGCAAGGTCATCAGGTCAATATTGCGTCGCATGATACCTGGATTTTATTTTATCAGCCACCCGCGAAGCACGATTTACGCGTATTTACGGCCATGAATTCACTATCAACATGATTAATAAAGATAAAATGATGCGTATTTCGTGCATCAACCTATTTGTAAGCACGGGCAACATTTCCTTACCAGGCCATTGATTTACTTTCTGTCACGTTGACCACATATAAGAAGGTACGAATCATTGGAGGTTCACACCATGCAGAATGAAGAACAACAGTTAATTGATAATCTCTTTAGCCGACTGAAACAGGCTGAAACCCAGAGCGGACCGCGTGATGCCGGTGCCGAACAGCTGATTAAACAGCACTTGCAGAGCCAGCCTGGTGCGCCTTATTACATGTCACAGGCAATCCTGATTCAGGAAGCAGCGCTGAAAAAACTCAACGCTCAGGTGGCCGACCTGGAGAATCGCCTGGCACAGGCTCAGCAACAACAACAGCAAGCACCGCAGCAAAGCAGCGGTGGTTTCCTGTCGAGTCTGTTTGGCGGCGGTTCTCGCCAGTCTGCACCGCAGCAGCAACAGCCAGTGTGGGGCAGCGCGCCGCAGCAGCCTCAGCAGCAATACGCGCAGCCCCAACAGCAATATGCGGCTCCGCCTGCGCGCGGCACGGGTTTCCTCGGTGGTGCATTACAGACAGCTGTAGGTGTGGCCGGGGGCGTGGTGATGGCCGATATGCTCACCAGCATGTTCCATCATTCTCAGCCGGAAGAGATTGTGAATATCATCAACGAACCGGCGCTGCCGCAGGTGGATAACAGCCTCGATACCTTTAACGGTAATGACAGCAACAATGCCTTCCTGAACGACAACGCCAGCTGGGATAACAACAGCTTTGCGGATAACAACGACTTCAGTGACTTTGGTGGCGGCGACTACGACGACGATGACAGCTTCGTCTGATTAACGCTGGCGTAACCACTTATCCAATTCGTTAGCAAACAGCTGGCGGTCACGTTGGTTTAGCGCCGACGGGCCGCCACTTTGCACGCCACTCGCTCGCATTGTTTCCATAAAATCACGCATGGTCAGACGCTGACGAATGGTATCCGGTGAGTAGCGCTCGCCGCGCGGATTCAACGCCGCAGCGCCCTTCTCCAGCACTTCTGCCGCTAAGGGAATATCCCCGGTGATCACCAGCTCGCCCGGCTGCACACGCTTCACAATCTCGTTATCAGCCACATCAAATCCCGCCGCGACTTGCAGCGTTTTCAGCCACGGTGATGGCGGTACGCGCAGCGGCTGATTCGCCACGAAAGTCACGGTGATTTTGGCGCGTTCGGCGGCTCGGTACAGCACTTCTTTGATGACATTGGGGCAGGCATCGGCATCAACCCAAATCGACATGTGTTTTCCTTTTTCCTACAGAATTGCAGGCGATCTTGCCCGCTTGCGGCAGAATGGCAAATATTTTTACGCGGCTTGTTATTCAGCACAGCTGTCGTAAGCTAACTCGCACGAGAAAATGAACACTTAAAGGATAGAGCGATGCTGGAGAAGAAAATCGGGTTTATCGGCTGTGGCAACATGGCGAAAGCCATTATCAGCGGACTGGTCAACAGCGGGCTGATTGCCCCAGCTAACATCTGGGTTTGCGACCGCAAACCGGCCACCAATCAGGCGATGGCAGAGCAATACGGCGTGACAGCGGCTGAAAGCCCAGAGAGTCTGGCTCGTGAAGTTGATATCCTGTTTGGTGCCGTGAAACCGAATGTGATTCTCAAAGTGCTGAAAGATCTCGCGGGTCAATTGAAGAAGGATTCGCTGGTGGTATCGATCGCCGCAGGCGTCACCCTCGATTCGCTGGCCGCCGTACTCGGGCACGACCGCAAAATCATCCGCGTGATGCCGAATACACCGTCACTGGTGAACGAAGGCATGACTTCGATTACCCCTAACGTACTGGTGGAACCGCATGAAGTCGACGAAGTAGTCGGTATCTTCGAGAGCTTCGGCAAAGCGGCGGTGGTGAATGAATATCTGATTCATGCTGTGGTCGGTGTGAGCGGTTCGGCTCCAGCCTACGTATTTATGTTTATCGAAGCGATGGCTGACGCTGCCGTGCTCGGCGGCATGCCGCGTGCGCAGGCCTATCAGTTCGCGGCACAGGCGGTGAAAGGTTCCGCGCAGATGGTGCTGGAAACCGGCAAACATCCTGGCGAATTGAAAGATATGGTGTGCTCACCCGGCGGTACCACCATCGAAGCGGTGAAAGTGCTGGAAGAGAAAGGCTTCCGCGCGGCGGTGATCAACGCGATGCAGCAGTGCATGGCCAAGTCCGAGGCATTAAGTAAGCAGTAACCTACCCGGTTTAATCAGGTGCGCATGCCTGCGCACCTGAATCCGTCCAATGTTGTGCAGCCCTCTTTACGTGCCCTGTCCCTGATACGCTTCAAACAGCGCCAGCCCTTGCGCCAGCGTCATCGGTTGCTGCATGGTTTCCACCAGCGCCGCTGTCAGCGTGTACATCCCTGCTGAACACACCGCCGCGATGATGCCCTGACGACAGTAAAAGGCGATAAAACTTTTGTCCTGAAGCGATCCCAGCAGTCGGTAGTCGTCCCACTCTTCGGCATGGCCCAGATATTCGTAGCGCGTACCGTAGTGTGCGGTCCAGAAAAACGGCACGCGATCATACATCATACCTTTGCCCAGTATATTGAGAGCCGCGATTCGCCCCTGCTGCTGCGCCACACGATAATGCTCAATACGCTGCGGGCCACGCGGCGTGAGATAACTGGCGATATCGCCCGCGACCCAGATATTGTCAGCAACGCGTAGCTGCCCGTCGGCGAGCAGGCTGCCATCGTCCTGCAGTGGCAAATCATGGATGAAATCCGTCGCCGGTTTCACGCCAGTGGCAAACAGCACCTGACTTGCAGGCACCGATTTGCCCCCTTTCAGACGCACCGCTTGCACCTGTTCTTTCCCTTCCAGCGCTTCCGGCTCACCCTCAACAAATTTCACCCCATTGCTGCGGTGCAGATCGTGAAAATATCGGCCAATCTCTTCACCAAACTGCTTAGCAAACGGCAATGGATGGCGGGCAATCACCGTGACATCCACATCACGATTGCGCAGTGCACCCGCCATCTCCATACCGATAAAACTATTGCCGATGATCACCAGCTGCTCTGTTTCATCCACCTGTTTGAGCAGTTCATCCGCCTGATTTAGCGGACGTAACAGATGCACCCCCTGCAAATCCTTACCGGGGATATTGAGAGGCTGCGGCAAACCGCCGGTGGCAATAAGCAGTTGGTCAAATTTCACTTGCTGACCATCCGCAAGAATCAACGTCTGATCCTGCGCCTTGAGTTGCGCGACTTCGCCCTGAATACGCTGTAGCGAACCCAGCACATCCGGCTTGAGGAGTTTGGGCACATCCTCAATCGCCATTTTTCCCGAGGGCACAAATTTGCTCAGCGCGGTGCGATCGTAAGGGGCGGCGGATTCGCGCTCCACCAGCACAATGCGCCCGCTGAAACCTTCATCGCGTAGCGTCCAGATCGCCGCACTGCCTGCTGCTCCGGAACCTAAAATTACGCACACCGGTGATTCGCCCTGAGCGGCGGGCACACTGGCAGGCGACATCGCCTGCGGATTAACCAGCACTTTCCCCTGTTCAACACGTACCGGGTAGCGTTTGAGGTTGGCCAATGCCAGCGGCTCACACATTTTGCCATCGCGCAGTTGAAATACCGCCTTGTGCCACGGACACACCAGCTTATCGCCGCAGATTGCGCCCTGCTCTAACGGCGCTCCCGCATGTGGGCACTTTGCCTGCAACGCCTGCACCCGTTCGCCATCGCGAACCAGCACCATATCGACATCACCCACGGTGAATTTGGTCGGTTTGCGCTGCGCCAGCGACTTGAGTTCCACGACAGATTGATAGCTCACGATTAGCCTCCTGCGTTGTTATTGGATTTGACGACATTAAATCCCTACAAACAGTAAGCCTGGCAAAGCAGGAGAATTTCGCTGAAGAAACAAAGCGTAACGGCGGATAAGCTATTACTTATCACACCGTTAGTGAGGAAAATAAAATCGCGCTTCAGGCTGAGGCGGCTTGCCACACCTTTTTGCCCTGTTTGATACACTCCACTAACGCCACGCTCCCATCTGGCTGAGGTTTCAGCAACAGCACATCCGCCGGTGCGCCGGGTGACAACCCATGCTGCTGTGGCAGTTCTAGCTGCCGTGCCGGTCGCATCGACGCCATCTCAATCGCCTGCGGCAAAGGGGCTAATTTTTGCCGCAGCAAAAAATTGACGCCATCCAGCAGGCCCCGCGCGGAACCGGCCAGCAGCTGCGGCGCATCCGCCATGCTCAGCCGCCCTTCCGCGCTCAGTTGCACGCGTCCGCCTATTGCCGAATCGTAGATGCCCGGCGGCTGTCCGGCAAAGCAGGTCACATCACTCACCAAGAGCGCCTGCTCGCCCTTCGCCCGCATAAAGACTTTCAATACCTCCGCGGGCAGATGATCACCATCGGCAATCAGCGTGGCCGCCAGCGCATCTTCTGCCAGCTGCTGCCAGATGTAATTGGGATGGCGCGGCAGTTGCAGGTGGGCGCCATTGCCCAGATGAGTTGAAAGCGAAGCGCCCGCCAGCACCGCATCATGAATCTGCGCGGCAGAGGCCGAAGTGTGCCCAATCGCCACTCGCACCTGCTGCGCCACGCAATGCCGGATGAGCCCGCTGCTTTGCGGCCATTCCGGTGAAAGTGTCAGCAAACGAATGCGCTGCTGCGCGGCCCGTTGCCAGCTTTCAAACAGAAACACATCCGGCGCACAGATCGCCTCCCGTGGATGCGCACCGCGCGGGCCATCCTCCGGTGACAAAAATGGCCCTTCCAGATGAAAACCCGGCACCGCCAGCGCGACGTCCGAATAGTGCTCACAGGCGCTGGCCAGTCGCTGCAACGCTTGCGCAATCTCCCCGGGCTGAGCGGTGATCACCGTCGGCATAAAGCTGGTGACCCCTTGTTGCCACAACGCGTGCGTGGCATTCAGCACATCCTGTTCGCTAAAGGGAAAGTGATTAAAGTCCACACCCTGAAAGCCGTTAACTTGCAGGTCTACGAGACCCGGTGCCAGAATCAGATCGCTGTCGGGCTCAGCCAGCGATCGCACCTCTGCCAGCGTGCCTTCGCACATATAGAGTTCAATCGGCTCAAGCGTGCGGTAATCGCGACCGCGTAATAGCGTTTCAGTCAAAAATCACCTCCGCGCAGGCATCGGCATCGATATACAACGTGCAGTTAGGATGCTGGCGCAACCGGGTTGCCGGGCAAGCCGTGGATATAGCGTCGTGCAATGTTGCCTGCACCGCAGCGCGTTTGGTTAATCCGGGCACCATGCAAAACAGCCTGGCCCCGCGCATTAACGCTGGAATGGTCAGCGTCACCGCGTGCGTCGGCACCTGCTTCAACGTGGTGAAACAGCCGTCGTTGACCTGCTGCTGTCGACAGGCGTGATCCAGTTCCACTGGCTTGACGCTGAGCGGATCGCTGAAGTCTGCAACCGGCGGATCGTTAAAGGCCAGATGACCATTTTCACCGATGCCAAGACAAACCACATCGATCGCCGCCGCCTCCAACTTGCGCGCATATTCGCGACAAATTCCTGCCGGATCGCCACTCGATGGGATGAGATACACTTCGCCAGGTTGTACCCGGTCAAACAGATGTTCACGCAGGAAATGGCTAAAGCGCTGCGGCGCATCTTCATTCAACCCAATGTATTCATCCATATGGAACGCGTGAATACGCGACCAGTCGAGATTCGGCGCGGCAGCCAGCGCGGCAAGAAACTCATGTTGTGAGGGGGCGGCAGCAAATACCATTCGCACCACCGCCTGCTGTTGCAGTAATTGCTGCAAATAGGCGATGGCATCCTCTGCCGCCGCGATGCCTAATGCATCACGATGGGCGAAGCGCTTGACCCACAAGCGGTCGCGCTTTCCCTGTTGTAAAAGCGTCATCCTTATCCCTCCTGAGAAGCGTTGTGACTTTTCGGCCAGTGCGCACTGGCGGGCATATCCTGATCCTGATTGAGTGCCGCGAGCAGCGCGTCGACTTCCGGACTGACCGGTGCACGACGCAGCCATCCCATCACCACAAACAGCACCAGCGATGACATCACGGGGGCGGCCACCTGAGTGGCAGTGCTGACATCAGTAAAGATAAATTTCACGCTGAAAAAGGTGCCCACGCCCACGGCCCAACTCACCAGCGCCGCGGCACTGCCGCTACGACGAAATGCGGGCAGTAAGCCTAAAAGCATCGGAATCGAAATGGGCCCCACTAATCCACCGAACCAGATAATCAGCAGAGACAGCACACCGCCGAAACGGCTGGCATTCATGGCGATAATCAACGTGGTGATGATGAAGAGAAAAGCCGTCAGACGCGCGACGAGCAGCGAGCTTTTACCGCGCTGAAAATGGCGCGGCAGCATGCCGGGCAGAATGTCACGCGTAACCACCGCCGTGATGGCATTGGCATCTGATGAAGTCATCGACAGTGTGTGAGTGAACATCGCCACCAGCACTAATCCTATTAACCCATTCGGCAGTAATTCCATCGCCATCACAGAGTATGAACGTGAGGGATCGCTAAGATTGGGGAACAGCAGTGGTGCCGCCCACATCGGCCAGAACAGTATCAGCGGCCAGATCAGGTAAAGTGCGGCCGAGAGCAACGCCGCTTTACGAGCATCGCGACCCGCCGGTGCGGCGATGAAGCGTTGTGCCAGATTCCAGGTGCCGCCGTTGTAGCTCAGGGTGTAAATCACAAAGTAGGCGAGGATAAAGCCGAGCGTATACGGCTCCTGAACGATGTCGGTGTGCGTGGCGGGCAAGTGCTGCCAGATGGTGAACAGTTCGCCGAAACCACCCAGATGCATCGCCACGGCCACCACCATGACCATCGCGGCGACAAACTGCACCACAAACTGGCCGAAATCATTACAGGCATCGGCCCATAAACCGCCCATCACGGTATAAAACAGGCTAAGCGCCCCGGAGATGCAGATGCCAATCAACGGATCTAACCCGGTAAAGACATTGATGATCACGGCAATGGCGGCCCATTTGGCGCCGACGTCGAAGGTTTTCAGCAGCACCCCACTCCACGCCAGCACCATTTGCGTTGGCAGGTTATAACGCGTCGCGAGGTACTCCATCGGCGATTCGATATTCATATGGATTCGCAGTCTGGCCCAGCGTGGAGCAAACAACCGCGACCCGATTAATACCGCAACGGAGATGGGAAACGCCCACCAGAAATAGATGGTGATGCCCATGTTATAAGCCACTGCCGCATAGGCCACGAACACGGCCGCACTGTAGCCGGACATATGATGCGAGACGCCCGACAACCACCAGGGCATTTTCCCGCCTGCCGCGAAGAAATCACGCGTGCTGCCGACTCTACGCATCGCCCAGAGCGTAATGGCCACTATCATCAGCGCATAGAGCGCCATCACAGCATAATCAAGCACATTCATAGCCGTCTCCACAGGTCAAAGCTGCCCGACGAAAGCATCCGGTTCGAGGGGAAGGATAGATTATTTTTTAAATAGTCCTTATTTAGGATTAATGCATCCTGGCAGCATTACCGCGTTTAAAATGTGACGACGCTCCGGCTATTACTTTTTCTTCTGACCGGTGAATGGTAGCGAGTGAGAAGCAATAAAAAAGGGCTCATACACAGTATGAACCCTTAAATCAGGTGCAATTCGATTAGGCTTTTTTCAGGCAGGAACTCATAAAGGTCTTGCGTGCATCGCCGCTGAGTTTTTTATCAGCCGCGTCGGTATTACAGGTTTTCATCTTCATTTGCTGCGGCGTCATGCTGCCCATCTTGCTGTCTTTTTTCAGACAGTCGCTCATGAAGGATTTACGCGCATCCCCTTTTAAATCCTGAGAAGATGCGTGTTGATTACACATGGTCATTTTATTTTGTTGGGCGGTTTTCTCTGCTGCACCCGCATTGCCCGCCAACAGCAGGCCTGCTGCTATCATTGCCAAAAGACACGATTTCATTGCCGGAATCTCCATAGAATTATTGCCTCTTAATCATGGCAGGAAATAAGCAATGCAGAAAAAAATATATTCCCTCGTCCAGAGCTTGCTGCGAGCACGCTAACAGCAAAATCGGTTCTTCAGCGTGGCGTGACGCTTACACGCGGGGATGATTCAGCAGCTTTTCAACGTAGTTACGCAGCAGAGTGGTATCAGGGGTTTCTGCCGCAGGGGCAAGTGGAGGCATCGCGGTGGCGATACCGGCCGCAATCTCGTTGAATTGTTCAGGATCCAGCTTACGCAGCATGGCCGTCAGCACAATTTCTAATGCCTCTACCTGGACCACTAATTCTTTTGACTCTTCTTCTTTCTCAGCCAGTTTTAGCAGAAGTTCCGCGATAAGGTTTTTCATGCGACAGGCTCAATAAGAGATGGAAAACAGACGTTAGCATTGAGGGGGTTAAAACAACAGGGATTTTTGGCGGTTTGCTTAAAATTTAGAATAAGCGCAGCGTTAAAAAAGAAACGGAATTTCAATATGTAACGGCGAAACGTTTCACTTCATTGATAGGGCTTTTTCGAAACGTTTCGCGCGTAATCATGCATTAACGTCTGGCGCTAATTAATGGGGTCCCATAAAGCCACGACCTGGACCGCCACCGCCGCCAGGACCACCCCAACCGCCTCCGCCACCCGGCGGTGGGAAGATACAACCGCTCAACGCGGTCACCAATGCCACAACGGCAGCGAGTTTAATAATACGGACCATAATTACCTCTGGATGGTGAAATCGGGCTGAGTGTATGAGGCGGTAACGGGCACGACAATACAGAATTCTCTGCAACCCGGCGCTATTCATCTCTGCTCACCACGCTTAACAAATTACTGGCACTACGCCCGCAAAAAAACCACAGAGGCATCATCATATTGAAGAAAATTTCAACCATTGCGGGCGGTCGATCACTTTACACGCCGCGCGAAATGACGCAATGTGAGCGCATTACAATCAATGAGATCTTACCATGACTCTGCCCACCCTTTCTCTCAGTGATATCCTGGCGCGTCGCGACTGGGAAAATCCGGTGATCACTAGCCTGAACCGTCTGGATGCCCATCCGCCGTTTTCCAGCTGGCGCGATGAAGTCAGTGCGCGCGACGATGCCCCTTCCCCATCACGCCAGTTACTGAATGGACACTGGAGTTTCAGCTATTTCTCACAGCCTGAAGCGGTGCCACAAAGCTGGTTGCTGCAGGATTTGCCTGGCGCGCACTCCCTGCCCGTGCCTGCAAACTGGCAGTTGCATGGCTTTGACGCGCCAATCTACACTAACGTGCAATATCCGATTCCTGTGAACCCGCCGTTTGTTCCCAAGGAAAACCCCACCGGATGTTATTCGCTCACATTCAATGTCGATGAGAGCTGGCTGACGCAAGGACAAACGCGCATTGTGTTTGACGGCGTTAACTCGGCCTTTTTCCTGTGGTGTAACGGCCAGTGGATCGGCTATTCACAGGACAGCCGCCTGCCAGCCGAGTTTGATCTCAGTCAGGCATTACAGCGTGGCCAGAACCGACTGGCAGTGATGGTGTTGCGCTGGAGCGATGGCAGCTATTTAGAAGATCAGGATATGTGGCGCATGAGCGGGATTTTCCGCGACGTCAGCCTGCTCCATAAGCCATCAACCCAACTGGCCGACGTGCAAATCGAAACGGCGCTGAGCCCGGAATATATCCGTGGCGATCTGCGCGTGAGTGTCAAAATTAACGCCGGTGAACGACCGCTTAATCAGTGCCGTCTGCGTGTGAGCCTGTGGCAGGACGAAACCTGCATCGGCAGTGAAGAACAAGCGCCGGGCAGTGCGGTGATTGACGAACGTGGGCATTACCCAGAGCGCGCGCTGCTGGTGCTGCCGATAAAAAATCCCCTGCTGTGGAGTGCGGAAACGCCCCATCTCTATCGTGCCGTGGTGACGCTATTGGATGACTACGGGCAGGTGATTGAAGCCGAAGCCTACGATGTCGGCTTCCGGCGTGTCAGCATTGAAAACGGTCAACTGTGCGTCAACGGCAAAGCCCTGCTGATTCGCGGCGTGAACCGTCATGAACATCATCCGGAAAATGGCCAGGTGGTGGATGAAGCCAGCATGCGGCGCGATATTGAATTAATGAAACGCCACAACTTCAACGCCGTTCGCTGTGCGCATTATCCCAACCATCCGCTGTGGTATCGCCTGTGCGATGAATATGGCCTGTATGTCGTCGATGAGGCCAATATTGAAACCCACGGCATGCAGCCAATGAACCGTTTATCGGCCGATCCACGCTGGTTCGCCGCCTATAGCGAGCGCGTCACGCGCATGGTGCAGCGCGATCGTAACCACGCTTGTATCATCATCTGGTCACTCGGCAATGAGTCCGGCCATGGCAGTACCCATGATGCGCTCTATCAATGGGTGAAAAGCAGCGATCCGACCCGTCCGGTGCAATATGAAGGCGGTGGCGCCAGTACTGCCGCCACCGATATTGTCTGCCCAATGTATGCGCGCGTCGATCAGGATCAGCCCTTCCCTGCCGTACCGAAGTGGTCATTGAAAAAATGGATTGGCCTGCCGGGTGAAACGCGTCCGCTGATCCTGTGCGAGTATGCGCACGCGATGGGCAATAGCTTCGGTGGCTTCGCCAAATACTGGCAGGCTTTCCGTCAGTTCCCGCGCCTGCAGGGCGGTTTTGTCTGGGATTGGGTCGATCAAAGCCTGACGCGTTATGACGAACAAGGCCAGCCATGGCAGGCTTACGGCGGCGATTTTGGCGACACGCCTAACGACCGCCAGTTCTGTATGAACGGTCTGGTGTTTGCCGATCGAACGCCGCATCCGGCTTTGTTTGAAGCGCAGCGTGCACAGCAATTCTTCCAGTTCCAGCGCGATGCCAGTAACGCCTGGCGTTTCACGATCTCCAGCGAGTACCTGTTCCGCAGCAGCGATAATGAAGTGCTGCGCTGGTCGATTGAACAGGATGGCGTTTCCGTCGCGCAGGGCGAATTACCGCTGCATCTCACCGCGCAGGGCAGCCAGACGATTGATATTCCAGCCGCTGAACATTTACAAGGGAATGCGTGGCTGAATCTTGCGGTGCATCAGATCGCTGCCACCGCATGGTCGGAAGCCGATGCCCGCGTGGCCTGGGATCAGTGGCCGCTGCCCGCCGCGTTAATGCCTCGTGTGATTGATGCCACGCCCACCGCGCCAGAACTGATTGCCAATCACGATCTGGTTGCCGTGCAACTGCCGCGACAGCGTTGGCACTTCTCGCGGCGCAGTGGGGAATTGGTGCAGTGGTTTGTTAACGATGAAGAGACAATGCTGACGTCATTGCAGGAGTGCTTTGTACGCGCGCCGATTGATAACGATATCGGCACCAGTGAAGCCGCCAATGTCGATCCCAATGCCTGGGTGGAGCGCTGGAAACACGCGGGCTATAACCAGCTGGAAGCGGTGCTGCTGGATATGCAGGTCGATAGTCTGAAACACAGCGTGCTGATTGAAACCTGGCATCAGTGGGAGGCCAATGGGCAGGTGATCTTTACCAGCCACAAGCGTTATCAGATCGGTGGCAACGGTGAGTTGAGCGTCAGTGTCGAGGTGCAACAGGCGCCGGGCTTGCCTGCTCCCGCGCGCATCGGGTTGCGTTGTCAGTTGAGGAGCGCGCCGCAGAGTGTGAGCTGGCTCGGCCTGGGCCCGCATGAAAACTATCCGGATCGTCAGCTGGCGGCGCAGTTTTCACACTGGCAGCAGCCGCTGACTTCGCTGAGTACCGCCTATGTGTTTCCCGGTGAAAATGGATTGCGCTGCGGTACGCGCCAGCTTGATACCGGCAGCTGGCAGGCGAGCGGCGATTTTGCGTTCTCGCTCAGCCGCTACAGCCTCGAACAGCTGCGTGATACCTCGCATCGCCATCTGTTGCGGGAAGAGGAAGGCTGCTGGCTGCACCTTGATGGCTTCCATATGGGCGTGGGCGGTGACGATTCCTGGAGCCCCAGCGTCAGCCCGGAGTTTTTGCTTTCTCAGCAGCAGTGGCACTACGCGCTGACGCTGCGCCAGTAGACTTCTTCGCCGCCTCACCTTGCTGGCTCAGCGGTGGAGTCAGCTCGGTTTTCGGGCGGCGATAGAAGCGGCGCAGAAGCAGGACATTCAACAGCACCACCACGGCGGTAGCGAAGAAGACCCAGCGATAGCCGGTCGCAGCAGACACCGCCGCACCCAATAGCGGGCCGGCCACGTTGCCGAGATACATAAAGGATTGGTTGTAGCCAAAGATGCGTCCGGTGACATTATCGCGCGAGTGGCGTACCAGCAGCGTTTGTACTGCAGGCATCATCGCGCCATCGGCAAAGCCCAGCAGGAAACGCAGCACGCCTAACTGAGTGGCGCTGGTAACGAATGACATCGCCATCAGCAACACAAGAGAAAACAGCATGGTGCCCATCAGAATGCGCTGCGTGCCAATGCGATCGCCCAGCTTACCCAAACGAGGGGCGGAGATCAGCGCCGAAACGCCGGGCAGTGCGGCAATCACACCACTGAGGAAGGCCAGATTCTGCGCATCGGGCGCCAGCTCACGCACGAACAGCGTCAGGATCGGGTTCACCGAGCCGTTACACATCTGGATCACCATGGTGGTGACGAACAGACACATCATCAGGCGAGGATTGTCGAGGCTGCGGAACACCTCGCGTCCGCTCATTTTGTCCTGCTTGCTCACTGGCGTGTAGCCGGTCTCTTTGATCAGGAACAACGTGACAAGGAAGCTCACCATCAACAGCACTGCCGTGACAATAAACACCATGCGCAGTCCCAGCCAGTCAGCCAGCAGCCCGCCGATCATCGGCCCCAGAATCACGCCGCCAATTTGTCCGGTGGAGACACAGCTCAATGCCCAGCCGCTGCGCTCACGCGGAACCTGAGCGGCCACCAGCGCCATCGCATTAGGAATATAACCGGATGTCAGGCCCATTAGCGCACGCAGCAGCAGCAGTTGCCATGCTTCGGTCACAAACGCCTGCAGCAGAATCACCGCGCCCATGCCAAAGGATGCGCGTAACAGCATCAGCTTGCGCCCTTTGCGGTCAGCCAGACTGCCCCACAGCGGTGCCACCGCAGCAGAGACGATGAAGGTAATACTGAAGGTGAGACCCGACCAGACGCTTAGTGCATTGGCGCCATGGATACCGAGTTCCTCAACGTAGAGCGGCAGGAAGGGAATGATCTGGCTGATGGCCAATCCAGTGAAAAAGCAGCCAAACCAGACCGAAATCAGATTGACCTTCCAGGACTCGATGGAGCGTAGCATGGGCATCTACATCAGAAAAAATGAAATGAGGGTTCAGTCTAACAACCTCATAACATCGCTGGACGGCAAAACATGGCATCGGGTTAAAAACGCGGTTTTCCGCTGCCTTGCGTGATTCTGCTCACAGCAAATAGTGTAAGGGACACGATTTATAGTGTCTTTATGTGCTGTAACAAACAACTCAGCAAGATAAGCGCATCGCGATAGAGAGCAAACGTGAAAAAATATGTCTATCCATTACTGACAATATTCGACGCCGCATCTATGTTTAAAAAATCACCGGCCATCGCTGGCGAGGCGCTGCCCGTTCTGGACAGTTCCCATGCTTAACCCATATTTCCCAATGCTGCCAATAACCGGCGGTGGGCATCGTTGTCTCTGCGGAGGTCAGCCATGAGAATACATCCTAACAGCGCCAGTCGGGCGATTACCGACTACTTTAACAGCCCTGCCTGGCATGCGCCGCACGAGAGCGATCTGCTGGCAGCGATCATGCGCGAATTGATGGATGATGGTCAGCCCGCTACCAGCAAAGCGATCATTGCGCGGGTGATTGCCAAACTGGAGTTTGAAGGGGATGAGCAGCAGCTCCAAAGCTATCGTAATTTGCTGGCGCAGTTGCTGGAAGACAGGCAACAAAAGCCGTAAGGTACCGTCATTAAACCACCGAAGAAATCGCCTTATGTGCGGTGGATTTAAAGGACATCTGCAGCGTTCAGGGACTTCAAGACGCGCCGTAAGCGGGCGCGCCTCAATATCGTGTTACTTCACTGCGCGCAGGTGATCGGCCTCGCTGACCACCGCTTTTCCGCTTGTACGCTGGTACAGGCACAGCTCACGCCCAATCTGATTTTTCATGTGCTTCTGCGGATAACGCCCTTCCAGCAGTACCGCGTCGTAGCCGACGCTGTCGTCATACTGAATCGGTTTCCCCACCACCTTCACCCCTTTCAGGCCGCTGGCTTTCAGACAGGCTTGCTGCCGGGTTTGGCTGTTTTGCTGCCAGGCGGCTTCGCTCGAGGCGTGCGCCAGTGGACTTAATAGCAGGGTGATTAGCAGAATTTTTTTGGTGTGTCTCATCGTCGCTCCTCATCAATCCAGTACGGATTAATAGATAAAAAAATTCCCGCCGAGGCGGGAAGAAACAAGACGAGCATTGCATATTCGAGAGTGACGAGGAAATCTCCGTAATGCGCAGCTATCCTCGCCCGGCGCCATGACAGCCCAATGACAATGCGATGTCCGTTTGAATTTATCCGCAATAAACCCGCGAAATTTTACCACTCTGATCAGCAGTAAAGTTCAGGCGGCGCAGGTTGAAGTCCATGGTGACGGCACCGTTCCACGGAATGGCGCGCACCGGCACCGCAAAGCGTTGGGTATCAAGGCTGCTCAGTGGCTGGCCGATATAATTCTGATATTGCGATGCGCCACACTGATCGGTTTCGGGATCGTGGCTGGCGGCAGCGGTGCTGTCCGGTTTGCTGGCTGACTGGCAGGCGGTTAAGGCAAAAAAGGCCGTGGCCAGTAACGCTTTTCCATAATGGGTCACAAGTTTCTCCTCCTGGATAGTAAACGAACCATTCCCGAGAGTAACAAAGCAAGCCGTTGATGTGAAAACAATGCCAGCGGATTGGTCGAAGAATTGTGCTGTAACACGCGATCTTCCTCTCATTTTCCAGGATTAATCGCACGCGCTGTCTAAAAATTACGCACTCAGTCACTATAATTAACTAAGAATAATCTGAGGAGACGATGATGGAACTTGCTATTTTTATCGGCTTTGCCATCCTGATGACCGTGGTTGCGGTTCGGGTGCGCTAAGCCACGATAATGCTGGCGGCAAAACGGCCGCCATCAACGAGAGGCCGCCTATTGAGCGGCCTCTTTTTCATCCTGCAAACGCGCATTAAATGCCGCAACCGGCATCGGTTTGCCGAGAAAATAGCCCTGCCCCTCTTCACACGACAGCGCTTTTAGCTCGTTGAGTTGCGCTTCGGTTTCAATCCCTTCTGCCGTGATGGTGAGCGCAAAGGCGCGTGCCAATCCGACAATCCCCGCCACCACTGATTGCGCCTGCCTGGATTCCGGGAACTCTTTCATCCATGATCGATCGATTTTCAAGCCATTGAACGGGAAGGTTTTGAGATAGCCTAAGGCAGCATAGCCAGTACCAAAATCATCCACCGTCAGCCGCACGCCCAGCGCACGCAACCCCTGCATGATTTCCAGCGCACGATCGGGATGCTCGAAGGTCACGTTTTCAGTGATCTCCAGCTCCAGTCGGGTGGCCGGTAAGCCGCTAACCGCCAGCGCATGCGCCACACGATCCACCAGATCGCTGTTGCGGAACTCCACCGGTGAAATGTTCACGGATACATAGCGCTGGTCGCCCCAATCGCTGGCATCATGGCAGGCGCGCATGAGCACCCAGTCACTGATGGCAGCGATCAGCCCATTCTCTTCCGCCAGCGGAATAAAGCGGTCAGGGGTAATCCATTTATCCTCGCCCACCTGCCAGCGAATCAGCGCCTCTGCGCCAGCCAGCTGTCCCGTTTGCAGTTGATAGCGCGGCTGGTAGTGCAGTGAAAATGTGTTGTTGCGCAGCGCCTCTTCAATCGCCTGCACCATATCGCGCTTCGATTGAATATGGTTGGCCATATCGTTGGAGTACCATACCCAGCGATCGCGTCCAGCCGTGCGTGCCTGGCCGAGAGCGATGTCCGCAAGCCGTAGCAAGGCTTCCGGTTGGCTGGCGTCCTGCGGTGCGCTGACGATGCCCATGCTGGCTGTAAGACTCAGTTGATGCGATCCGCTGATAATCGGCTGATGGACGGCGCGTTGCAGTGCGCGGCAGCGATACTCCAGACCGGCGCGCGAGCTTTCGCGCAGCAGTAGAATAAACTCATCTCCGCCCAGTCGTGCCGCCAGTTCATCTGGGCCGATCAGGTTTTTCAGCCGTTGAGAGATCTCATTCAGCACCACATCGCCCACCGCGTGGCCCCAAGAATCGTTGATCGGTTTGAACTGATCGAGATCGAAGCTGATCACAAACAGCGGTGCCTCTTGCGTGGCATTTTCCAGATGTGTGGTCAGGAATTCCTGTAGCTGCATGCGGTTGGCGAGGCCAGTGAGCAAATCATGACGTGACAGGAACTGGATGCGCGCTTCTGCATCCACCTCATGGGTAATATCGGACACCGTGCCGCGAAAGCCGGTGCGCAGTCCATTACGACGAATGGTTTTCGCCATCAATTCGCCGATGCGGCGCTCACCATTGGCGGCCATAAACTGGCAGCGCAGCGGCACATGCTGCATTTCATCGCCCTGACGCAACAGCCAGGCCACCAGCGAATGGCTGGGATGACTGAGGAGTTGATCCAGCGGCCGCCCAATCCAGCTTTTGACCTCGTGTCCTGTCACGGCGGCAAACCGCGAGGAGAGATAGCAAAGGCGGCCCTGATCGTCCACTTCCCAAATCCAGTCCGAGGCCGCTTCTGCAAGATCGCGAAAACGCTCTTCACTATTCGCCAGTTCACGCTGGCTGATGGCCAGCATTTCAAAGCGACGATCGGAAATAACTGCATTATGCAGCGCATGGCGAATCACCCGGCGCGTCACCAGCGCAACCGCTAACGCCGTAAACAGCAACAGCGGCATCATCAGCCATATCACACCAAAACCGGGATTTTTGGCCTGCCAGCGCAATACCAGCGATTCGCCCTGAATCACCGGTTCGACCAGACGCGATTCATACAACGCATCGTTTAAGCCATTCGCAATACGCGGCGCAATCACATTGAGCGATTTGCCCAGCGCCTGCAGTTTTTCCGGAGTCATGATGTTGACGAACACCATCACCGAAGAAGGGCCAGAGATGGTGGGGAGATCGGGCACCTTGCCTGGGGTGATCGGTGCGGCCACCACCAATGCCGGCTGCTGATTGATTATCACGTTACGTGTGATGCCATCTTCGGGCTGGTGACGTGCGGCGGCCAGCAATAGTGCAGCTTGCCCACCTAACCAGCTCTCCAGCGACGCCTCTGACAATTTGCCATTCACCACCGCATAGCGCGTTTTGCCGGCGCCATCGATCACAAACACGCCATCGTAGTGATACTCTTTGTACAGGCTGGGGCCAAAGTTCTCTTCGTCCCACGCCCAGACTTTATTCACCGTCAGGTGCAAATTTTTCCAGCCTTCCCCCCAGTTCGCATAATCACGCACATCGATGATCATCTTCTCCTGCTGCTGTAGCCAGGCCTGGCGCATCAGGTTGACATCCTGCTGGATCGAGTCGCTGTTTTGTCGGTGGGCTATCACCAGCACCATCACGACAGAAAGCAGCAGCACGCCAAACAGCAGCGATGTCAGAGTGCGCAGACTGCGTCGCGTCACCCGAACGGTGTGTGCTTCCATATTAGCCCTGGCAGGCAAGGTCGCGTGCCGGTGATACTCAGAATTCATGCAATGTGCTCGCAAAACAGAGGCAGCAAAAAAGAAGACAGGGTGCGCGTTCACAGCGCCTCTGTCCTGTAATGGTTTTTTCGGTTATCGGCGCAGGCCGCCGCAGATTTAGTCCTCACGGCGGAATTTTTGAGCAGTGCGATTCTGTGTGGGGCCATCTCGACAGCAATGATCGCCATTGCTACTATGCGTTTTCCTCTGCCCATTGAGCTGACTATGGACACCCAATCCGACAAGGTGACGCTGACGCTGTTCTACGCCGCGAGCTTTGTGGTGTATTACGTCGTGACCATGCTGATTACGCTGTTTCCCAACTATGGGGCGCTGCGTAATAACGGTTTACTGGTGCCGGTGCTCTGCTTATTCGAATTCGCGGTGATTTACCCGCTGTATCGTTTTTACTGCCAACGCCGCACTGACATTCCGCTGGGATATCTCCGTCCCGGTCAGGCGCTGCTGTTTGTGGGTGCGCTGGTAGCGCTGATGGTGGCGCAGACGCAATTCCTGCAACCGGAAGGCTGGTTGATTGCGCAGAGTCAACAGGGACGCAGTTCGATGCTGATCCTGCTGCTGACTGCGGTGCTGCTGGCACCGGTGTTTGAAGAGGTGTTGTTCCGCGGTTTTCTGTTACAGGGGTTTCTGTTATGGGCGCCGAAAAGTCGCTTCGCCTGCATGCTGCTCACCTCGCTGCTGTTCGCCGCGATGCACACGCAATACGTGTATTGGGAAACCATCGTGGCCCTGACGCTGTTTTCACTGTTGCTGTGTTACGCCCGTCTGCGCAGCAATAGCCTCGCGCTGCCCATCTTCATGCATACGCTGAATAACCTGATCGCGATTCTGCCCGCCTGGTTCTATGCATAAAAAAACAGCGCAAGAGATTGCGCTGTTTTCAGAATAAAAGCATCAGGAAATGGCCGAGTCTTTGTGTTTGTCCGCCTCAAAATGGGCTTTGAACTGCTCGTAAATAGAAATCATGTTTGAAGCATCGCCTTGCATTGGGCTGAGTTTGCCTGCACGCACCAGTTCAATCACCAGTTGCAGCGCGGCTTGTTTTGGGCTGCTGGCCGGATGGGCAATTTCGTTCAACATTGGTCACTCACTCATCATTTTTGTCAGGGCCGCACAGTTTAGCTCAGATTGTCATGCTGTTGTGCGTCCGGCTGGTTATAATCTCACCGTTCGCACCACCAGGCCGCTCAGGGTGATCATTGACTCTCGTGCCGTTTGGCTATACTGGATTAAAAAAAGGAACGAACAGCCACTGCTTCCGTATCATCAGGAACGTGTTTAAGGAGTCCAATCATGCTGATTGGTTTTGTGTTGTTAGTGAGCGCGTGTGGACATGATGCCTGTGACGCCTTACCGGTGTCAGAACGTATCTACCCGACCAAAGTGGCCTGTGAGCAAATGGCCGACCGCATCCATAAAGTTCGACCGAATGTGGTCCTGCTGTGCGGGGAAGTGCACCGTTAATTCGGTGCCAGTTTTATTTGAGCTGTACAAAAATAAGCCAGACGGCATTGCAAGATCGGCGCATAGCGTCCAAAATATAAGCTGCTTTACACTATTACCGTTGTGAATCCCATGAAGAAGACTCGCCCCCGTCGTCCAAACGGACGCTGGGTTTATTACATTTTGTATGATGGCATTCTCTGGCCCTGCCCGGTGCGCTGGGAGTGGGAGAGCAGCTTTGAAGGCTGGTTGCCATTCTACTACTCGCCGACCTTTGAGTTTGTGGCGGGCGACCCACGCAAGGCCTATCGCATTGCGCGCAGCAGTGTGCGTAACGTTCGTCAGCCAGACAGCGAATACGCCTGAATCAACCGAGCTGCCACGGTAACCAGCTGGCGGTCAGCAGATAGTGCACCCCTTCCAGCACCAGAATCACCATCACTAGCACGCCGAGCTTATGGCGGCAGATCCAGTCTTTTAACCCCATATCATCGCCGCCCAGCGAATCAGCATCAGCGCGCCGCAGATGCACAGCAGCACCACAATCATTTTCCAGTGTTTAGTTGCAGCCAGTTTTTTCCCCACGCATCCTCCAGACGGCAGAAAGCAACGATGCGCCCTAAGGCGCATCGCTATTCTACCGCTGGTAACCCGTAAGGGCGATTAATTATTCAGCGTGTAGTCCAGGCTAATCTCGGCATTAAGCACCTGAGATACCGGGCAGCCCGCTTTGGCTTTCTGAATAATCTCATCAAATTTGGCACTGTCGATGCCTGGCAGCGCGATGGTGCTGGTGAGTGCAATTTTGGTAATGGCAAAACCTTCACCTTTCTTGTCCAGGGACACATCCGCGGTGGTGTCGATGCTTTTAGGCGGATGCCCTGCCTGACCCAGCATCAGCGACAACGCCATGGAGAAGCACGCCGCATGTGCAGCACCGATCAGCTCTTCCGGATTGGTGCCCTTCTCACCCTCAAAGCGGGTATTGAAGCCATAAGGCTGGTTGCTCAGCACGCCACTTTCGGTGCTCACGGTACCCTTGCCTTTGATGTCGCCTTCCCAATGGGCCGATCCTTTCTTATGAATGGTCATGTCATTCCTCCTGTTAGTCAGACAGCAGTCAGTATAGACAACCCCTCTCATTTTGCTTTCCGCAATTCAGCTCACGGCACGTGGTCGAGCCGGATGTAAACCCGCTTCGCTCAGCAGCGCATTCGCCTGCACCAGCGAGTCCTGGGTGATCTCGGCAATGGTTTTGGCCCCGGTCAGCGTCATCGCCACTTTCATCTCTTTTTCGATCAAATTCAGCAAATTCTCAACGCCACGCTGACCATGCGTCGCCAGCGCATAGATAAAGGCGCGACCCAGCAGGACAGTGTCTGCACCGAGGGCGATCATGCGCACCACATCCAACCCGTTGCGGATACCGCTGTCGGCCAGAATGGCAATATCGCCTTTCACGGCGTCTGCAATGGCGGGCAGTGCGCGCGCCGATGACAGCACGCCATCCAGCTGGCGTCCACCGTGGTTCGAGACCACAATGCCGTCCGCGCCGAAGCGCACCGCATCACGCGCATCTTCGGGATCCAGAATGCCTTTGATCACCATTGGGCCATCCCAAAACTCACGAATCCACTCCAGATCTTTCCATGAAATCGACGGATCAAAGTTATTGGCCAGCCAGCCAATGTAATCTTCCAGCCCCGTAGGTTTACCGAGATAGGCTGAGATATTACCGAGATCGTGCGGGCGGCCATGCAGCCCCACATCCCACGCCCACTGCGGATGCGTTACCGCCTGCCAGTAGCGACGCATCGCCGCGTTTGGCCCACTCATGCCCGAATGCGCATCGCGATAGCGTGCGCCCGGTGTCGGCATATCCACGGTAAAGACCAGTGTCGAGCAGCCCGCCGCTTTCGCGCGTTCCAGTGCGTTACGCATGAAGCCACGATCGCGCAGCACATACAGCTGGAACCACATCGGACGATTAATGGCTGGCGCTACCTCTTCAATCGGGCACAGCGATACCGTGGAGAGCGTGAACGGAATACCTTTCAGTGCCGCTGCGCGCGCGGCCTGCACTTCCCCGCGTCGCGCGTACATGCCGCACAACCCCACGGGCGCTAACGCGACCGGCATCGACAGCGTTTCGTTGAACAGTTTGGTTTCCAGACTGAGATCGGACATGTTCTTCAGCACCCGCTGACGCAGCGCCACGTCCGACAGATCGGACACATTGCGCTTCAGGGTGTGTTCGGCATACGCGCCGCCGTCAAGATAGTGGAACAGGAACGGGGGCAGGATGCGTTGCGCCGCGGCGCGATAGTCACTGGCTGCAGAGATGATCATCAGTTTTTTTCCTTACGATTATCCAGGGATTCGCCTGGCAAGCGGGTAATGCGCGCCTGCCGGGCTTCATCTTCATGGAGTGATTTCAAGGTGGTATGCACAAAGCCGAGGTGATCCATCGCTGCCTGGCGTGCCGCCTCGGCATCACCGGCCATCACCGCATCGAACATCGCCTGGTGCTGTTCATTCAGGCGATTAAAAATCACCGGCTGGGTGTACATGCGCTGGCGGCTATGCAGTACCGAAGACTGCAGCAAATCGAAGAAACCACGCATGGTTTGCAGCAGCACTACATTGTGCGAGGCCTCAGCGATGGCGAGATGGAAGCGCAGGTCGGCCTGCGCCGCGATATCGGGATCGTCACAGTCGTGCATCTTGAGCAGAGCATCAAAAGCGAGGCGCAGCTTCTCTTTATCCGCTTCAGTGGCACGCAAGGCGGCGTGCCAGGCGGTGCTGGCTTCGATGGCGTGGCGCGCTTCCAGAATATCCCAGCGATAATCGGGATCGTCCGCCAGCAGTTGGCGAATCGGCTCAACAATACGCTGTTCCGACCAGGGCTCCTGCGGCTCACACAGCCAGGTACCGCCGCCGCGTTTACTGATTAACACGCCGCTACTGATCAGCTGCTGAATCGCCTCACGCAATGATGAGCGTGACACACCGAACTCAGCGGCCAGCTGGCGCTCGGCCGGTAAGCGCATACCCGGCTCCAGCTGGTGTTCCTCAATCCAGGCGAGCAATCGCGCCCGTAGCGTTTCCGCTAATCGCGGCGTGTTTTCTGTCATGGAATCATCCAGGTTAAGACATAAGCTTGCAGCGTTGTGATCACCCCCACCATGCAGGTGAAGATCAGACTGTGTTTAACGGTAAAGCGGAACAGATCCGACTCTTTACCCACCAGCCCCACGGCGGCGCAGGCGATGGCGATCGACTGAGGTGAAATCATCTTACCCGTCACGCCACCCGTGGTGTTGGCGGCCACCAGCAGCACATCCGACACACCAATCTGCTGCGCGGTGGTGGCCTGCAACGCCGCGAACAACGCATTTGAAGAGGTATCAGATCCTGTCAGAAACACGCCAAGCCAGCCAAGGAACGGCGAGAAGAAAGTAAAGGCATTGCCAGTGTGCGCCAGCGCTAAGGCCAGTGTGGCAGACAATCCGGAGTAGTTGGAGATAAAGGCGAAGGCCAGCACCATGCCGATGGAGTAGATGGGCAGTGCCAGTTCTTTCAGCGTCTCACCGAAGGTCTGGATCGCCGCAGCGGGCTTCATACGCAGCCAGATCACGGATAGCACCGCCGCCACGATAATCGCTGTACCGGTGGCTGACAGCACATCAAACTTGAAGATGGCCGCATAAGGCGTTGCCGCACTCACCACCGGCGGCATACGTGCCACCAACTCATGCAGCAGCGGTACCGGAACGCTGAATACCCAGTCATACATCACGCCACCTTTAGCAAACAGCGCCTTGAACGGCGGTATGCTCCACAGAGTGACGGTAGCCGTGAGGAACAGGAATGGCATCCACGCGCGCACAATCTGGCCCAGCGTATAGCGCTGAGAGGTTTGCGTCGGGTCAACGGCGGTTTTCTCATCGAAACGGAAAATACGTACTGGCTTCCAGCGGCGCAGGAACAGCGTGAGGCAGATAAGAGAGGCCAGTGACGAGATGATGTCCGGCAATTCCGGGCCGAGGAAGTTGGAGCTGAGGAACTGCGCAATGGCAAACGATCCACCCGCGACGATCACTGCTGGCCATGTTTCCTTGATACCGCGCCAGCCATCCATAATCGCCATGATCCAGAACAGCACAATGAGGGTCAGGAACGGCAATTGACGCCCGGCCATCTGGCCAATCTGGAAGCTGTCGAGTCCGGTGACTTGCCCGGCGACAATAATCGGAATCCCCATCGCACCAAAGGCTACTGGCGCGGTGTTGACGATCAAGCATAAGCCAGCCGCGTACAGCGGATTAAAGCCCAATCCCACCAGCAGGGCTGCGGTGATTGCCACCGGTGCGCCAAAACCCGCCGCCCCTTCGAGAAACGCGCCGAAGGAGAATCCGACGATCAGCATCTGCAAGCGCTGATCGGGTGTGATGGAGAGGATCGAAGCACGGATGATGTCGAATTGCCCGGTTTTCACCGAGATTTTATACACAAATACTGCCGCGACGATGATCCAGGCGATTGGCCACAGGCCGTACAGGAAGCCATAGACCACGGAAGCCAGCGCCTGGCCCAACGGCATGCCATACAGGAACAGCGCCACCAGCAGTGCAATCACCACCGTGGCGGTGCCCGCCTGATAGCCTTTCAGCTTGAGCTTCAGCAGGGCGAAGAAGAAGAACACAATCGGGATCACCGCCACCAGGCTGGAGAGCCACAGATTGTTGAGAGGATCGTAGTTTTGTTGCCACACCGGCATGCCGTTATCTCCAGAGGTTACCAGATGAGTGCAGCGCAACGGCAATGCAGGTTTGCGCCGCAGGTCTTGCCCTTCTGCTCACTGAAATTGGTAGGACCAAATTGCAGTGTGGGGCTTTCTGGCTCCAGATAGTTAATGCATTGTTAACCTAAAGCAACGAGGCTGGGGTTATTTTTCGTGTTATGTGACGATGTGGCAACATTTAAATCGCTTTGGTAGGACCAATCATCATTCTGTCTGACCAAAGGCCCGACGATAACTGTGGGGATGAAAGCGAAGATTCAGCACGATCAATCCCACCGTTACGGCGCCCTGCATCATCCACACGCTGGTAAAACTGCGCGTCAGCACCTGCAACTGACCGGCGATAAACGGCATACACCCGGCGATGATGAAACCTGCGCCCTGCATAAACGCCACCAGGCGTGCACCCGCCTGCGGATGTGGCAGGTGATCGAGCGCCAGCACCATCGCCAGCGGGAACGCAGCCCCTAAACCAAATCCGGCAATCGCCGCCCACAACCATGGCGCCAGCAGGGGAGCAAACAGGAAACCGCACATACCGACCAGCTGGCAAACCAGACTGATGATCAGCTGTGGACGACGATCCGCCTTGCGCGCCAGCAAGGGCATCAATAATGCGCCAGCCACCTGGCAAAGGATCATCACCCCCAGTAACGAGCCGCCCGCCTGTGCTGACCAGCCAAGGTGGTGATAAGCATCCGGAAGCCAGGCGACGCACGTGGCATAACCGCCATTGACCAGGCCAAAACTGAGTGCCAGCGACCAGGCGCGCGGTTTTCGCCATAGCGAGGGCATAGATACCGACTCTGCGCTTTGCGCCACCGGCACACGCACGATCCACCACAGCACAATCGCCAGCAATACGGGCAGTGCCCAACCGGTGAGCGCCAGTGACCAGCCGAAATGCGCACTGAGCCACGGCGAGAGTGCTGCCCCTAATCCTCCGCCGCCCATCAACGCGCCCGCCCACAACCCGGTAACGGGGGCGCTGCGCTGGGCAAAGCGCTGGCGGATCAACCCTGGCATCGCCATCTGCACCACGCCAACCCCCAGCCCGGCAAAAAGCGCGCTGACCACCAGCCATTGCCCGTCGTGAATCACATCGCGTGCGGCCAGCGCCAGCAGCAGCAGGGCCAGCCCGGCGATCAACAAACGTTGCAGCGGAACACGTTGCATCAGGGAGGCACTGAGTAGCGCCACCGCGCCCATCATCACCATCGGTACGGCGGGTAACAACGAAGCGGCAATGGAAGAGAGACTCATGGCCTGGCGCAGTTCGCCCAGCAATGGGCTAACAGAAGTCAGTAACGGACGCATATTGAGCCCGGCCAGCACCAAAGCGGCGAGCGTCAATCCGTTGGAATGTCGGTTCATACACAATCCTGCAGTAGAAAGGTTGTCAGGGTCGCAGCAATGATTACTATTTGGAAATGAAATAACACCATAGTGATCAGTGGAAAAATGAATCGTCAGCCGATGTTTACGCCACAGCAGTTACTCAGTTTTGTTGCGGTATGCGAAACCGCCAGCTTTACGCGCGCCGCCGACCGCGTGCATCTATCGCAATCCACCGTCAGCCAGCAGGTGCGCCGCCTGGAGGAGATGATTGGCAAAGCGTTGCTGGAGCGCACCTCGCATCAGGTGGTGTTAACTGAAGAGGGAGAGAAATTACTGGGCTATGCCCGCCGCATTATTGCGCTCAACGGTGAAGCGCACGATGTGCTGAGCGACAAGTGGCGCGATGGCGTCCTGCGCCTCGGCGTACCGGAGGATTTTGCTGCCCCCACCGCAGCACTGCTGGCGCAGTTCAGCCGCGAGCATCCGCAGCTGCGCCTCGATGTGATGAGCGGCATGTATGTCGACTTGCATCGTGCGTGGCAGCGAGAAGAGCTGGATATCATGCTGATCAAGCAACCCGGCGGTGAACGCCCATTGGCAGCGCGACCGGAGCCCCTGCTGTGGCTGGACAGCGCCGAACACCCCTGCTTTGAGCAGACGCCAGTGCCGCTGGTGGTATTTCCCCAGCAGGGACTGTATCGCGAGGAGATGTGTCAGACGCTGGATGCGCTGGGCCGCAGCTGGCGCATCAGCTACAGCAGCGCCAGTCTGGTGGCACTCGCCAGTGCCAGCGCGGCCGGATTAGGTTTAACGCTGCTGCCTGCCAGTTGTCGCCTGCCCGGCCATCGTGTGCTGGACGAAGCCGCAGGCTTACCGCCGATCAGCCACTTTGAGCTGGCGCTGTTTTGCCGCTCTCCACAGGATGATTTGCAACAGGCGCTGGCCGTGGCGTTAGTGGAATTTTGCCAGTTAAAGTGGCAGTGATTTTCCCACTGCTCAGCAGTGGGAAATATCGCAGCGCCGCGCCCCGGGTTTTGCCAGATTAACGTTTTACTTGTTGACTGGAGCCTCTGATGCACCTCACTTCACCTAGCCGTCGCGATTTCATTAGCCAGGGCGTCCGCCTCACCGCAGCCGGAAGCCTGCTGGCAGCCGGTATGAACGCCGCCGCCTCATCGCCCTCTTCCGCCGCAGCGCCAATCTCTACGCCGCCGCCGCGCGTGGATCATTACCAATTGCTCAACGTACGCCTCGAGGAAGGCTTTGAGCGTGACGGCAACGACATCATCGCGACGCGTACTGCGCTTTACGATATCACTGTTAAAGACGGCAAATTTGCCGCCATCGAAGCCGCTGGTAAAGCGCGCAACGCCGACATTCCGCAGTGGGATGCCCATGGTTCGCTGCTGTTGCCGCGCACTCGTGACATGCACATCCACCTGGACAAAACATTTTATAGTGGCCCCTGGCAAGCGCCACGCCCACGTCAGGGCAAAACCATCATGGATATGATTGCCCGTGAGCAGGTATTAATCCCGCAGTTACTGCCCACCTCACAGGCGCGTGCCGAAGCTTTGATCGGTTTGCTGCACAGTAAAGGCACCACCGAAGCACGCAGCCACTGCAACATCGATCCGGTGAGTGGCCTAAAAAGCCTGGAGCATCTGAAGCGGGCGCTGGCGAACCACCCCGAATTTCCCTGTGAAATTGTCGCCTTCCCACAGCACGGTTTACTGCATTCCAAAGTGGATGGCCTGATGCGCGAAGCGATGCAGATGGGCGTGCAGTACGTTGGCGGATTGGATCCCACCAATGTGGATGGCGCGATGCAGGCCTCGCTGGATGCCATGTTCCAGATTGCGCTCGATTTTGATCGTGGCGTCGATATCCATCTGCACGAAACCGCACCTTCTGGCGTGGCGGCCATTCAGTATATGGTGGACACCATCGCGAAGAACCCGCCGCTCAAAGGCAGAGTGACGCTGAGCCATGGCTTTGCGCTGGCCACGCTGGAAGGCAAAACGCTCGATAAGATGATTGCAGGCATGGCTGAACAACAGATGAGCGTGGCGTCCACCATCCCCATCGGCAAACTCACCATGCCGTTACCGCAATTGCAGGCCGCGGGCATCACGGTATTGACCGGCACCGACAGCGTGATCGATCACTGGTCACCGTTTGGCACCGGCAGCATGCTGGAGAAAGCCAACCTGTATGCACAACTCTATCGCGGTTCGGATGAGTTTGGTTTGAGCCGGGCACTGCACATTGCCACCGGCGGCATCTTGCCGCTATCGAACCAGGGCGAGCGCCAGTGGCCGAAAGTCCAGGATGACGCCAGCATGATGCTGGTTGAGGCGAGCTGCTCCGCTGAGGCTGTCGCCCGCATCTCGCCGGTACGAGCCACCTTCCACAGCGGTATGCCGGTGTTCAGCGTCTGAGATCAAAAAAGCCTCCTTACGGAGGCTTGATGAACGAAAAATGCAGGGGCGGCAAGCGCCCCATACGAGTTGCTGGATTTACGATAACATCTGAATCGCCAGCGCATACAAACGCTGGTTTTCATCGTCGCTAGCTGGCTCTTCTTCCGCGTAACAGGCAATCATGGAACTGACTTTATCCGAAGATAAGGTCTCTCCGTGCAGATGCAGGGTTAACACGGCGCGGCCGACGATTTTCAGAATGTCTTCGTTTTGTCCCTGGACGTAAAGACTCAAAGTGGACCTCTGAAGATATTATTGTTTGCCAAGTGGCGCGCCAAATATAAAGCAAAACGGCAGGGTATTTTAATCGGAATTTTACCCATCTTAAGTGACACATAAGCGTAACATAGACAAAAACAGGTCAAAAAGACGCTATATAGTCCCTTTATCAACGCTAATTGCACCTTTTCATTCAGGAAAGACGTTTCACATCTTTTGAAGCAACCGGTCACAAAGAATAAAATGATTAGAATTTTACACCTATTAAAGGCGAAAATTTAATCAAACGATCGTCACGCTAATTGATTTCAATGCGTTATCAATTGCGCGATTTGCATTGCCGATAGCAGCCCTTTCTGCGAGACTGACCGCCGCAATCCTGACCGCTATTTGAGACATTCCCGTGACCGCTTTTTCTACCCTGACGCAACTTCCTGCCAGCCAACTCGACAACCTGCGCGAGATGGGCTTCGACGCCATGACACCTATTCAGGCGGCTTCATTGCCCGCCATTCTTGAAGGGCGCGATGTGCGTGCGCAGGCGAAAACCGGCAGCGGTAAAACGGCCGCCTTTGGTATTGGCTTGCTGCAGCGCATTGACAACACCCGAAGCCAAACTCAGGCGTTGATTCTGTGTCCAACGCGTGAACTGGCCGATCAGGTGAGTAATGTGCTGCGTCAGCTGGCACGTTTTACCCGCAACATCAAAATATTGACGCTGTGTGGCGGTCAACCGATGAGTGCGCAACGCGATTCGCTGGTGCACGCACCGCAAATTGTGGTCGGCACGCCGGGCCGCATCCTTGATCACCTGAAGCGCGACAACCTCGATCTCACCGCACTGCAAACGCTGGTGTTAGATGAAGCCGATCGCATGCTGGAGATGGGCTTCCGCGACGATATGGAAGCGATCATTGGTTTCACGCCGGATGCACGCCAGACGCTGCTGTTCTCTGCCACCTGGCCGGATACCATCGCCAGCCTCAGCCAGCGTTTCCAGCGCGATGCATTGGCCGTGGCCACGGAAGACAAAGCGGAACTGCCTGCTATTGAACAGCAATTTATCGAAGCCAGCGTCAGTGAGCGTGGCAATCTGCTCAGTGCCCTGCTCAGCCAGCAGCAGCCCGCTTCTTGCGTGGTGTTCTGTAATACCAAACGTGAGTGTGATGACGTCGCAGCGGCATTGAACGATCGTCAGATCAGTGCACTGGCACTGCATGGCGATTTGGAGCAGCGCGATCGTGAACGTGTGCTGATCCGTTTCGCCAACGGCAGCATCCGCGTGCTGATTGCCACCGACGTGGCTGCACGCGGACTGGATATCAAATCGCTGGCGTTGGTGGTGAACTTCCAGCTGGCATGGGATCCTGAAGTGCACATCCACCGCATCGGCCGCACCGGTCGTGCAGGCGAAAAAGGACTGGCGGTCAGCTTCGTCGCGCCCGATGAAATGGTGCGCGCTAATGCGCTGGAAGAGTATCTGAGCCAGAAACTCAACTGGGTTTCCTCCGCTACTCTGAAAGGAAAAGCGGCGCAAGCTCTGCCTGCCACTAAAATGACGCTGTGCATTGATGGTGGTCGCAAAGCCAAAATCCGCCCTGGTGATATCCTCGGCGCGCTTACCGGTGAAGCCGGATTCAGCGGCGATCAAATTGGTAAGATCGATCTGACGCAAACCCACGCTTATGTGGCGATCGATGCGGCACAGGCGAAGAAAGCGCTGATCAAGCTGAAAGAAGGCAAGATCAAAGGCAAAAGCGTCCGCGCCATCCTGCTGAAGTAATCCCCTATGCGCGAGGGTATTCACTCTCGCGCTAAATTTTCTGCCCCGCCCCTTCATTTTTTTTCCGCGCTGCCGATAAGTTAATCATTGCCCCTTTACCCAGCCCAGATTCCGCTTGAGGCCATGATGGATAATTTTCAGAAAGAGATCGATGAACGCGCTAACCTTGCGCTTTCCAATAAATTCGAACTGCTGCTGTTCCGCCTGGGTTCCGATCAGCTGAAAGGCAAATCTGAGCTATACGGCATTAACGTATTTAAACTGCGCGAAATCGTACCGATGCCCACCATTACCCGTGCAGCGGGTATGCAGTCACCGCTGCTCGGTATGGCCAGTATTCGCGGTCAGTTTATCCCGGTCATCGACCTGCCCGCAGTGACCGGTTGTAAACCGGAAACCGGCCTCAATCTGCTGCTGGTGACCGAATATGCGCGCAGCACCCAGGCCTTCGCGGTGGAGTCGGTGGAGAATATCGTTCGTCTCGACTGGAACCAGGTGCACACTGCCGAAGCCGGCATTGGCAGCCGCAACATCACCAGTATCGCCTGCCTCGATACCGACGGTCAGAGCAACAATCTGGCAATGGTGCTGGACGTTGAGCAGATTCTGTATGACATCATCCCTTCGGTGCGTGGCGTTGAGCCAAGTGCTGAGACGGCGAAAGATTTCAACCTCAAGCCTGGCCAGGTGGCGATTGTCGCGGAAGACTCCAAAGTGGCGCGTCAGTTGCTGGAACAGGGTCTGAAAAGCATGGGCATTCCGGCCATCATGCATAACACCGGTCTGGAAGCCTGGATCAAAATTAACGAGATGCAGAAAGAGGCCGCTGCGGCAGGCGAGTCGATCCACGACAAAATCGCGCTGGTGTTAACCGATCTGGAAATGCCAGAGATGGATGGGTTTACCCTGACGCGTAATATCAAACGTGATGATGCATTGCGTCAGATTCCGGTGGTGATCCACTCCTCTCTCTCCGGCAGTGCCAACGAAGACCACGTGCGTAAAGTCGGCGCCGATGGCTATGTGGCGAAATTTGAGATTAATGAACTGTCGAGCGTGATCCATCGCGTGCTGGAAAAGAAACGTTAATCCTTTCTAATCTCACCTACCTCCCTATAAGGCGCGTTATTCGCGCCTTTTTTACGTCCTGCCTTCCCTGATAAAACCGATCCACTCATTAATCATGTTAACGTTTTTGTGACGCACCTCTAAAAAATTAAAGTTAAAACATTAACAACCGATAACTGATAGCGCTTGAACCGGTGCTGCCATACCAGATTAATTACGCCCGGAAAGTATCTTTACCTTATAAAACATCAGCCTGATGCGGGCCCTCAGCCTGCTTTTCCGTCTTGAAAACAACACTATTTAGCATTACGGGGAGAACCAATGTTGAGCTTAAAGAATATGAAAGTGGGCGTCCGTTTAGGGATAGCCTTCGCACTTGTTGTGGCCCTTCTGGGGGTAGTCGGTGTGACGTCGATTATGAAAATCAACAACATTAAAAACGGCATCACCTCCATTGTGGAAGACCGCTATGTCAAAGTCCGTCTGGGTTTTGACGTGCGCGATGGTGTGAACGATCAGATCAAATACTTACGCGGCATGGTGATTGATACGCTGCGCCCGGAAAACAACGTACAGCGTTTTAAGCAGCTGGATGAGGCAACCGAGCGCACCAACAGCGCTATGAAAAAGATCGAAGCCATTCAGATTACCGAAATCGGTAAAAAGAAAATCGCCGGTCTGCTGGCCGCCAGCCAGCTGTTTGAGCAGCAAAAGAATGAAGTGTTGGACTTAGTGCGCGCAGGAAAACTGGATGAGGCGAGCACGTTTGTGCTGAAAAAAATCACCAGCACCCAGAATACCTTCCTTGATAGTGCGGTGGCTTTCGCCAACTCACAGTCCGATCAGCTGCGCAAAGAAGGCACTGGCATTATTGATGACGGCTCGACTGCGATTGAAATCACGCTGATCTTCTCAGCCATCGCGATTGCTGCCTCTGTGCTGCTGGGCTTTATGTTGACGCGCTCAATTGTCCGCCCGTTAAATGAAGCGGTAGGCATCGCCGAGAAAGTCGCGGCGGGCGATCTCAGCTCGCACATTGAAGTCAGCGGCAAAGATGAAACCGCCGTGCTGATGCAGGCACTGCAGGCGATGAACGATAACCTGCTGACCATCGTGTCCAACGTACGCGCCGGTTCTGACACCATTGCCGTGGCCTCAAATCAAATCTCCAGCGGTAACATTGATCTCTCATCCCGTACCGAGCAGCAGGCCAGCTCGCTGGAAGAGACCGCCTCCGCCATGGAGCAGATGACCGCGACCGTGAAGCACAATGCGGATAACGCGCGTGAAGCCAATCAGCTGGTGGCCACCACCTCAACCGTTGCCAAAGAGGGTGGCGTGGTGATGGAACAGGTCATCGAGAAGATGGAGGCGATCACTCTCTCTTCTAAAAAGATTGTCGATATCATCAGCGTAATCGACTCCATTGCCTTCCAGACCAACATTCTCTCGCTTAACGCTGCGGTTGAAGCTGCTCGCGCCGGTGAACAAGGCCGTGGATTTGCTGTGGTCGCCACCGAAGTGCGTAATCTGGCACAGCGCTCCGCCTCTGCCGCGAAAGAGATCAAAGTCCTGATTGAAGACTCAGTCTCGAAAGTGGATGAAGGCAGCCGTCTGGTGACGCACGCGGGAACCACCATTGGTGAAGTGGTGAACAGCGTGAAGAGCGTGGCGGATATCATGAGTGAAATTACCATTGCCAGCAGCGAGCAGAGCAGTGGTATCAGTGAGATCAATCTGGCGATTACTCAGATGGAAGCGGTGACTCAGCAAAACGCTGCGTTGGTACAGGAAGCGTCCGCCGCTTCTCAGGCGTTGCAGGAACAGGCCGATCGTCTGGCGCAGTCAATGAGTGTGTTTAAGACCGCCGCCGTGTAAGACAGAGCGGCGCGTTCAAACCGCGCCGCCCTTTTGCATCAATGCATCAGCGAATAAGCAATCGACGAAATCGCTAACAAGCCAATCATCACCACAAACACGTTGCTAATCTTACCACTGTACTGACGCATCGCCGGGACTTTCTGAATGGCGTACATCGGCATTAAGAACAGAATCATCGCAATGATCGGCCCGCCGAGGGTTTCAATCATGCCGAGGATGCTCGGATTCCAGGTGGCGACCAACCAAGTTGCCAGTAGCATAAAGCCGGTTGTGACGCGGTTCATACGTTGCGGCGTGACGCTTTTGCCACGGCTGCGCAGTGATTTCACCACAATTCCATTGAAGCCTTCACGCGCACCCAGGTAGTGGCCGAGAAACGATTTGGTGATCGCCACCATCGCCACAATCGGTCCCATCCAGGCAATCATCGGCACATTAAAGTGGTTTGCCAGATAGGAGAGAATGGTGATGTTCTGCTCTTTCGCCGCCTGCAAATCCGCCGGTGACAGGCTCAGCACGCAGCTGAAGACGAAGAACATCACCGTCACCACCATCATCAAGTGTGCGCTAGCGAGAATGCGTGAGCATTTCTTTTCCGCGCCTGCACCATATTCATTGCGCTTCGCCACCGCAAACGACGAGATAATCGGCGAGTGGTTAAAGGAGAACACCATCACCGGAATTGCCAGCCACAGCGTCATCCAGATGCTGCTATCGCCAGCGCTTTGGCTGAACGACAGCGTTTCCAGTGCAGCGCCGTGCCAGTGTGGCACCAGATAGGCGGCCAGTAGCATCAGCACCGCGACAAACGGGAACACCAGCACGCTCATTGCCTTGACGATCATCTGCTCGCCAAAGCGTACCACCGTCATCATGCCGATGATCAGTACCAATGACAGCAGCACGCGCGGCGGCGAGACCATCCCGAGTTGATGCACGATAAAGCTGTCGACGGTGTTGGTGATCGCCACGCTATACATCAGCAGGATCGGGAAAATAGCGAAGAAATAGAGCAAGGTGATGATCTTGCCTGCGCCCACACCGAAATGCTCTTCCACCACTTCAGTAATATCTTCACCGGGGTTTTTACCCGACAGCACAAAGCGCGTCAGAGCTCGGTGTGCATAGTAGGTCATGGGGAACGCGAGGATGGTCATAATAATCAGGGGGATTAGACCACCTGCACCTGCATTGATAGGCAGGAACAAAACGCCTGCGCCTATCGCTGTACCGTAGAGGCCCAGCATCCACACGGTATCACTCTTACGCCAGCCTGTTGAACGGGCCTCAACCGTGCCCTGCGCAACGGTTTGTGAGTTGTCCATCTGTCTCTCCAGAATTTAAAGCTTTTTAAACAATGCAGCCGAAATCACGGCGGCTAAACATGCCATTGGTGCGACGGGGCACATGCTACGCGTTTTTGACGACTTAAGGTTGCCTGAACGCAAGACATGCATCACAAAGCCGTCATAAATGCGCAAATCGGTTATTAAATCAACAGATATGCATGATTCACGCACGCAAACGTTTGCATGGGCGCTATTTGACCTGAGAGCATGAAGGAGTGCAAGGATTTGTCGGGTTCGATTTGCAGGCTGAACGGGATGCTGACAGGAGAGTGATGCGCGAGTGGGAGGCGTTGAAAGTGGGCTATGCGGACGGGGAAAATGTGGCAACGGCGAACCGTTGCCACAGGCACTGCAGTAGAGAAAGGTGAAACTCCCCCGGCAACTGCTCTCTGGCGAAGCCAATGTTCCACTCGGTATTCTGAGGAATATCCGCAGCAGACAATGACAGAGAATAATCCCGGGAGAATTTCAAATCAGAATGCGCGCATTCTGTAGAGTGCATAGAGGAAATAGTACGCTGTGATAGTATTCAAATTCATAATCATGTACTTCAGTTTTTCATTTTTATTCAGCAGAATGAAAATCCCTTTCGAGTATTTCCCCCGCTTTATTTCATTAATTTCCTGCGCGATATCTGCAGGTGAAAACGACGAATGATACATCGCCGTGACAATTTGCATATCTAACGCCAGCACGCGTTTTGAAATGCCCTTTAGCAGGTAATCGAGATTACTCCCCTGATATTTCTCAACGATAGAATCATACAGCGTGGTCAGAAACTGTTTTCTGACTTTGAGCTCGCTGTAATGCACCTTTTGCTTGGATAATGAACCGGCAACATCTTCATAATGGTAAGCCGTTCCCTGAGTGACCAGAAAATTGCTAATACAGCTGAAGAATTTGAGGTTAAATAAAAGATCCTCACTCATTGAGATCCCCTCAATAAAGCGAAGATTTAGCTCACTCAGTATCTGACGGCGATAACACTTATTATGCAAATAACCAATGTTGTCGCTCATCTCCAGCTCACCGAGCACATAAGGAATATCCTCGTTGCTGAAGAAGCCAGCCTGAGAGACCTTGCCCACACGGCCGTCGTTGAGGTTTCCTACCATCAAATCTACCGACTCCGTTGGCCATGCATCCAGATTCAGTTTGAAGATCATTAGAAAATCATCATCCACCCAATCATCTGCATCGAGGAAAAGAACATATTCCCCACTGGCCTGTTGCAATCCGCTGTTGCGAGCCGCGCTGACACCGGCGTTCCTTTGGTTTATTACCGTGACCTGAGAATAACGTGAAAACTCCTCCAGTACGTTTAGGGTTGAATCAGTGCTACCATCATTTACCACCACAATTTCATAATCGCTGAACGTCTGATTAAGCACACTCAGCAATGTCCGCTTGATGGTTTTTTGTGAGTTATAGACGGGAATAATAATACTGAAAAGTGGTTTTTCATTCATGATAAACTCTCTTTACTGTCTGAGGTTTTGTAATTGACAAATAACTGCCATAGTTTCCTGGGGTTGATAAAAATCTGATGAATACGCATCACCGGTTGCGCAGTGAAGAAATAATTAAGCAGCGAGAAAGAGAGGAATTCGGTTAATACCACGCTGAGGGCAGCGCCGGTTAAACCCAAAAGCGGCACCAATAAAATGGACGATGCCAGGCAGATAATTAATACCGCAAAGGTCTTTTTCACTAAAAAGCGATAACCGTTGTACTTAATAATAAAACGGTCCATGAGGCTGCTGAGCACACCACACATCGCGCCCACACTGAGCAGCAGCGTCGGCGCGATGGCATCGAGATACGCCTCGCCGTAAAAGTCACGGATAAACCAGCCTGCGAGTTGCCATATCGCCATGATCACAATGGCGGACACCCCCACGACCAGCAGATGCAGTTTTTGCGCTTTGACAATTGACTGCTCATCATCACGCTCGGCAAAGAACGCCGGAAAAAATGAGGCCAACAAGGCATTAGGTAAAAACACCCATGAGGTTGCCAGCGTCATGGCAACAGCAAATATTCCCGCCTCCTTTACACCGAGGAAATACGAAACGCTGAGTTGGTTGACGCGGGTATAAATCGCGATAGCGATCACCGAGAACACCAGCGAAATGCCAGAAGCCACCATGTAGCGCGAATACTTTTTGATGTGGCGCAGCGCCGGAATCGGCCCCTGGCGATGATAGCGCCAGAAAATCGCCAGCTTGATGCTGAACGGCAGCAACGTAGCCAGCACAATGGGGATCGCCAGAAACTGAGGGTCCAGTTGCAGATACGAAATAATGAAGCGCACTGACAGACTGATGGCGAGGCCGATCACGTTGGCGATCACATTGAGTCGAGCGTTGAGCATGGCCTCGTTGTAGATATTGACCAGATCAATCGACGAGAACAGACAGGCCATCGCCGCTGCGCAGATAAATACCAGCGCTTCACGGCTCCACGCCTCTCCCATGATCACCATGCCGCTGAGCGCTAAACCGCAGTAAATCAGCATCACCAGCAGAAAAGTCGCCATCATCAGGCGAATACCTGAATGACGATTTTGCGAAATACGCTTCAGCAAAATCACATCGCTGCCCATCACGGCGATCGACTGAATAAACTGAAACACCAGCATGGAGAGTGAGATAATGCCGAAGGTGGTCGGTCCAACATATTTCGCGACATAGGACGTCACAAAAATCAGACCAAACACTGCGATGAGTTTTTCAGCAATCATCCACATCGAATTTTTTAATTTATCTTTCACAGATCAACCTCAGTGAGAATCATGACTAAGCCAAACTTCACGTCCCTTTCGCCCGGCTTAACATTAAATTTGATTTATTTAGGAGTTTCCTCAGGCAGAAATCGCCGGCCTTTTAACTCTCATAAAACGGTGGGTTAAATAAGATTATCGCCAATCAAATCGTGCATTTTTATTATTCATTCATTTAACTAAATACGCAGGCTACCGCCCCTGGCTTACAGCTACCAGTGTACTGACTACCTGTTACGGGCTATTTTTGGCGCAAGGAACCGCACTGTACTCAGACGAGTTCAGTTAAATATCATGCAGTTACATTAATTCTTATTTCGAAGACAAGATGACACTTAGTGCAATCACCGTGACATCAATAAGAAACGCCAATTATCAATATGCCATTCAATATGATTAAAACAGGTGCAGCCTACTGAATGTTTTTGCACCACAAGAAATGCCGACCGGGATTGAAAAGGTACATCTAAAGACGGCCTTATCAACGAACGTTACGACATTCACGATTTTGCTGTATGCCCTGCCTTTTTATTATCTCGATGCGTCTTTCGCCGTTCGATAATGGCAAGTGGCGTTAATTCAACATGACTCTAGCAGCCGTGTTGCAATGGGCTCAGGGCCCTAATTTTGCGATCTGATTCAAACTTTTAATCGCATTCTCACCAGACATTGCGATGAGGTCAATGGCCTGGAGGCCAATACGGAATTTACTTAGCTGGAAATGGGATATCGCAGAAGGGGAAAGATTAGCGCGGATGAATCGGTTTTCAGAAAATTGATTAAGGCGACAGTCAAATACTGTAGGAATAATAAGATCGAAATGGACTTACAAGACCATTTTTCGCTAACACCTTGTTCTGTAAGTTAACCTGCAAATTATCCGGGCAAATTAAACTGTAATGAATCTGGAGATAAGAACGGACCTGATATATCGAACCGTTTTATTGCCTGGTGCCGTACTGAAAACTACACCATCTCCAGATTAACGTTTTTTTGTACGCATTAACGTAAATAAAAAGAGAATTAACACATTCCATCTGAGAATATCGCCATCCTATGCGGCTGGCGTGCCAGGAACCACTGTTAAAGAGACAACGAACCTGAGACGCTCTGCGTGTATTTTGGTCAAAAAAAAAGCGAGGCCGCAGCCTCGCCAGATAGATGGGTCTCAGTCGTAATAGGGAAGTTTACGATCGACACCGTTGATATTCACCAGCACAAAGCCGGTTGGCGCGGTTTTATTGGTTGGCGTTCCGGCGGCGGTGGCCATCGTCAGCACGCCCTTCTCATTAGCCCCAATCCCCGCCAGCCCATTGTGCATGCCAAAGCGTGCGGCTGGCTTCAGTGTGCCCATGTTGGTGGTATCGGTAACAACTGACAGATCAGACTGGAACAGCGAGCATGAGCCTGAATCGAAACGCGTTGGGCCGGTGGTTTTCAGGTTCAGCATGGTGTCGCCACTGTTCGCTTTCAGCTTCACCCACACCACGGCATAAGTGGTACCGACACGGCCGTAACGCATATCCAGGATGGCGGGCTGCCCCATATGAAAAGCATCCGCCCACACCGTTTCCAGCCGTTGCAAATTGATCCAGGTTTTGCCGCTACTTGCCACGTTAACCGGGGTGCCGGCAGTGCCGGTGGGCTGGGTGGCATCGGCTTTACCAATAAACTCCATCACCCACTGCTGGTTCGCATTCGGGAAGAACAGCTGCCCCAGGCGATACCAGTTGTCAGTTGACGTGTTATTGGTGATCTTGTAGCCGCTATAATAGCCGGCACGTAGCGATCCGGTCAGGAAACTACCGTAGCTCTCGTCGCGACGATAACCATATTCGAAGGTGGAGAGCCATCTGCCGGCCACCAGATCGTTCGACACTTTCGCGCCAGACTGCAGGTTGATTTGACGCATCACCACGCGCGCATTATTGAGATTGAAAGGATTGCCGCAATCCTCAATATTGAGCGTATCAATGGTCCAGCCACCATCCGACAAGTCTCCTGGATTGCGCGTGTGCTCGATCCACACATTGCGCAAAATCCCCTGTGTACAGCGCGGCATATACAACGTGGCGTCACCATAACCCGTCTGGAAGTTACAGTTACAAATCTCAATCGCGGTAGAGTGATCCCATACCCCATTCGGTGAATTTGACCAGCCCACATCGAAGACGCGCGCATAGGTGTAGAGGGTATAAATCTGGTCAAATTTGGTGTCCAGCGTATCCAGCACTTTAATCACCGTGCCGCCGTTATTCTGTGCGCGGAAACAGTAGATGTTTACCGTGGTGCCTTCGATACAGGTATTTTCGAAGAACGGCTGCACGTTGCTGCACATATCGGCCGTGATGGTGCCTTTGTTGGTGGTGATATCTGCTGAAGCCTGACCATTCCAGGCAATGCCTCGAATCGAGGTGCGACGCGCCTTCACCTTGAATACCGGGTTGGCACTCTTATCCGAGATAATCGTGGTACGCGGCAACGAACCCAGCTCAACATCATCACCCTGCAGACCGAAGAAGGCGTTATCGGTGCCGCTGATATCAATTGGACTGATCAGAAACTTCCCGCCGGGAAAACGAATCGGCAGGTCCTTAATATTACCGCTGTAATTCTGCGTCCAGGTTAGCATGCGATTAACCGCGTCCGTGTCATTGGCATAACCGTCTCCTTTGGCACCAAAGTGGTAAACGTTGATGTCGGACGGATCGTTAATCACACGTTTCCAGTAAAAGCCATTACCTACCGCCAGCGTCCCGCCATCATCAGTGGCAGTGGTGGTGCCGATAAAACCGGTGAAGTCACCGCCACCGTGGAAGGTAGAGTCCGCGTTATAGCGACGCAAAAACGCCAAATCGCCGTTTTTGCTGGGAACGGTAGTACGCAGTTCAGCATAAGAGTTAACTTCGATCATCATAGCCTCCTCGGCCTTTTCAGGTTTGCAATGCAAGTGTGGGAACAGCGTTAGTGCGCCGATGTGCCGCAGTGCTGATCCCAGAGATCGTTGTGGTTGTTGATGGCGCGCACGGTGCGAACATCCATACGCTCGGCATCGTTGCCGTGGGTGTAAATCGGGGAGAAAAGCGTGCAAGCAGAGTCGATAACGACGGGGGATTCAGGGCTGGTTGTATTTCGAGTGCTGCAGCTTGTCGCGAGCAGCAGCGTCATCGAGATTAAGATTGCTGGCTTCCACACGTTTAGCCTCCTCGCGCAACTGTTGTTGCTGCTGGTTAACCGCGACAGCCTGCACGGCCGCTTTGTTCGCGGAGTCCACCTCTGATTTGGCTTGTTGCTGCACCTTGCCAATCTTTCTGCCACCGAAGTAGCTGGCCACCAGTGCCGCAACAATGCCCGCCAGTGCAGCCAGCCAGTGCCAGCTGCCGCCAAGCAGTGAAGTAATAAGCGTCATGGTTTCTCCTCCAACGTCTTGCGCTGTTCAATCAGGTTTTTCTGTCGGACAAACTGCGCCAGAACCCCCATCGCCACCATGAAGGCACCAATCAACCCGAGGTAGTTGTGGGGAAGAATGTCTTTGATGTCCTGAGGCAATGCATTCCAGGCATCCAGCGCGGATGAGGGGAAGGATTGCGCCCAGGCGCTGAGCATCGAACCCAATGAAGCCAGCCATACTGACCAGGTTTTGAACAACAGTCGCGCATGCTTCACAAACTCCAGCGTGGTAAAACGCTGGAGCAACAACAGCACAATCACTGCTGCCAGCACCGCGATGACAAACACCATCCATCTCATGTTCATAACAGCCCCCGATAAATGTCGTAGCTGCCGCTGCGCATGACTTCAGCGTGACGCCGTGCGCGCCCGGGCGTTTGCCGTGCCCACAAGCTGTCGAGCATGGCATTGGCGGCGCCATTAAAGTCCCCCTGGGTGATGGCGCTCAGCATGCCGCGAAACAGGGATAACCCATCAACGCCCAATTGATATGCCATGCTGATCAGCACATCACAGCGCGCCTCACTGCACTTGCTTAGCGCTTGCTGCACCAGAGCACGCTGGTTCATCTCCAGCACTTTGTTCTCCACAATGCACTGCTTCCACACATCCCCGACTCGTCGCGGTACCTGGAAGATGTAGTTGCTGAGTGAGGCTCCTTTAGGCCCGATGCGGATACCGCCGGCCACGGTAGGAAACCCTTGCGTATCAAGGTAGGGCGCCTCGCGGTAGCCCTCTTCAAAATTCAAAATGGCAATAATCTGGCTCATAGCGATTCCTCTTTGACGGGCGCAACGATGCAAAAATGACTGCGCAAAGACTCCAAAACATAAATCTCACTGATCTATCTGCCCTTCTGAGACCACGCGTAATCCGCGCTACGCTCAAGCGAGGCTAAACAGTGAGCAATAACGAAACGTTCCGCTTAAAGCTGGGAAATATGACAAGGATTTAGCGCACGGCGTACAAATGGACGTGGGGCAGACAGCAGTTGTCGAAGCTGGCGCTTTCGGCCTGACGTGGTGTGGGGGCCATTACCGCACAGTCGACTCGCGATTGCGTCTGGCGCTGGCAGATGCGCTCTGCGCTACGCAGGCTTGGGTTATCGGGCTCAAGGCCTAAGGCGCAGTCGATACTGCGCTTCAGGCGGCTAAGTGACTGGCGGCGTCGGTGACGGCGGGTGCGCGCGTTCCCGGTGAAGACTGACTTGCCATACTGGATAATCGCCATAACTCCTCCTGTGAATGAGTCTTTGGCGATGGGGTGGCAGGCGCGGCGTGTCGGCTGAAGCCGAGGCGTCCGTGATTCCACTGCAAACACTCGACATCGACCCGCCCGGCTGCGTTCGCGGCCAGGGATAAGCAGAGGAGAGTGAAGTCAGAAGAGAGCTGACGACGCTGCATAATGCGCATCCACCCCATCCCAAAATTCACTGACTTTGGGTGGTGGGTATCGCGCTTGTGCAGCGCCTCAATTGTTTAAGAGCGGGCTCATCCGGGAGCAGTGATGTCGTCCTTCCATGGTCAAATTATTAACAGGTTCTAATGCATTGGCAAACACCAACAGTTAATTTTTTATTTACCATCGGTTAAATTTATGATTTCAGCCGGAATATTTTTTTACCTGCTCAGCGCGTTTTGTGATCAACCTAAAATCTGGTAATCACGCGCCTGGCTCATGATGACGCGCGCCACGACCTGCAATGAGGCCGCCTCATCCAGCGTTAAGTACCAGGTCTCATAGCGCTTGTTGTCGGAGATGACCGCGACCTTTCTGTGCTGCAGCTGCAGACGTTTGAGATAAAGTTGATCATCCAGCGTAAACAGGTAAATCCCGTCTCCGTCAAAGCGATGCACGCTGATGTCCACGAACAGCTGATCACGTGGCGCAAAGGTGCCGGCCATCGAATCATTGTTTAGCGCGATGAGGCGGATGCTCTCTGCCGGACGGCCGCTGAACAGCACGCGTGCCTCATCCAGCCCATACTCGATAGCCTGAATGGTTTCGACCAGTTCATCACGCGCAGCAATGCCCTGAGCGCTTCGCTGCCCAATATCCAGACTCTCGACGCGGAACCGATGTTGCGGGTCAATAAGTGCATGCTGGCTCACCGTGGCATCGGGTTGCTCCATGCCAAACTGCAGCCACTCTACGCGCACGTCCAGCAACTGGCTGAGCGCCAGTAGATTACTGTCATCCGGAATCGATTGAGCGTTAAACCATTTCCAGACCCCCGGTGTTGAGATCCTGCATCCCCTTTTCTGCAGCGCCTGTGCAACCTGTTTGTTTCGTCCATGTCCGACAATTCCCGCGCTATCACACGCGGCAATCAGCCTGGCAGTAAAAGCTTGTCTGTTACTCTCTTTTTTAACCATCAGTTAATAATCTGCCATCAGTTAAAGACTGAATGTTATTTTCTTTTTTGCTACCAGTTCATTTTATATTACCGTCAGTTTACTACCCAACAGCTTTTATCAATGAAGCTGGATGATCATTATCCTCTTCGACGGGGTGGAAACCAGCAATGAATGCCCTACAGCTTGTTCTGACAGGGGTTTTCAGGATTGTTCTGTGACGCTGATACCAGCACCTAAAACAAAAAATGCGCGAAAAAGCGCGTCGGCGCCATAGATGACAGAAATAAATCAAAAAGCTCTGGAAATAATTGGATCGGAAGCAAAAAAAATGGGCACCCTTACGGTGCCCATTGTGTTGCAGAAGTGAAAATTAGCCGCGCAGCGTATCGTCGCCCCAGCCAATCCACTTGTAGGTCGTCAGCGCTTCCAGACCCATCGGGCCACGCGCATGCAGCTTCTGCGTACTGACCGCGACTTCCGCACCCAGACCGAACTGCCCGCCATCGGTGAAACGCGTACTGGCATTGACATAAACGGCGGAGGAATCGACCTGATTCACAAAGCGGTTGGCGTTGCCAATGCTGCGCGTCAGGATGCCATCCGAATGCTGCGTACCGTGTTCGCGAATGTGCGCAACCGCATCGTCGAGATCCGCCACCAGCTTGACGTTAAGGTCGTTGGATAACCACTCATCGTCATACTGTTCGGTTTTCACCGCTACCACGCTGGCCGGGCCGTTTTGCAGCAGCGACAGGACATTTTCATCGCCGTGCAGCGGGATGTTTTCCTGCGCCATGCGCTGCACAAATGCAGGAATAAAGCGTTCAGCCTGATCGCGGTGAATCAGCAAGGTTTCCAGTGAATTGCAGGCGCTTGGACGCTGTTTTTTCGCATTAACAATCACCTCCAGCGCGGGTTCGATTTCCATGGTTTCATCAAGATAGAGATGACACACACCGATACCTCCGGTGATCACCGGAATCGTCGAGTTTTCACGACATAGCTTGTGCAACCCTGCACCGCCGCGTGGAATCAACATATCGACGTAGCGATCAAGTTTCAGCAGTTGGTTAACCAACTCGCGATCCGGGTTTTCAATCGCCTGCACCGCACCTTTTGGCAGGCCATGCTCGCTCAGCGCGTTTTGGATTACGCGAACGGTAGCCGCGTTAGTGCGATAGGTCTCTTTACCGCCGCGCAAAATCGCCGCATTGCCGGTTTTCAGACACAGAGAAGCCACATCCACGGTGACGTTAGGACGCGCTTCATAAATCACCCCAATCACGCCCAATGGCACGCGGCGACGTTCAATACGTAAACCGCTGACCAGCACGCCGCCATCGATCAACTGTCCGACCGGATCGGCCAAACGGCACACCTGACGCACATCGTCAGCGATACCTTTCAGACGCTGTGGATTGAGCGTCAGGCGATCCAGCAATGCCGCGCTCATGCCATTCTGCCGCGCATCGGCCAAATCCAGCTCGTTAGCCGCCAGGATGTCGGCACTTTCCGCTTCCAGGCGATCGGCAATCGTCAGCAGCACCTGATTTTTTTGTTCAGTGGAGAGTTCTGCCAGCTTGTACGACGCTGCACGCGCCGCTTTTCCCATTTCTTCTAACATCATCTGCTCCTTAACTGACGATCATGTCGTCACGATGCACCGCAACCGGGCCATATTCGTAACCGAGGATGTCGCTGATTTCCTGGCTGTGATGACCGGCAATCATGCGCATGGCGTCGCTGTTGTAGCGCGTCACGCCGTGGGCGATATCGCGGCCTTGCAGGTTACGAATGCGGATCACTTCGCCACGAGAGAAGTTGCCTTGCACTTCACGCACGCCTTTCGGCAGCAGTGAGCTGCCGCGCTCTAATACCGCAGCCAGCGCACCGTCATCAATGACAATTTCGCCAGCCGGCGGTGCGCCGAAGATCCAGCGCTTGCGGTTCTCCAGCGGTGATTGCTGTGCGTGGAAACGGGTGCCCACCGGTTTGCCATACAGCACGTCGCTGATGACATCCGGGCGGCTGCCCGCCGCAATGATCACGTCGATACCGGCGCGGCAGGCCACATCGGCCGCCTGCAGTTTGGTCGCCATGCCACCCGTGCCGAGGCCGGAAACACTGCCTCCGGCCAGGGTGCGCAACGCATCATCAATCTGGTGCACATCGCTGATCAGTTCCGCTTCCGGATTGGTGCGCGGATCGGCGGTGAACAGGCCCTGTTGATCGGTCAGCAGCAGCAGTTTATCCGCGCCGCCGAGCATCGCCGCCAGCGCAGACAGGTTGTCGTTATCGCCCACTTTGATTTCAGCGGTAGCAACAGCATCGTTCTCGTTAATCACCGGCACGATGTGGTTATCGAGCAGCGCACGCAGCATGTCACGTGCGTAGAGGAAGCGTTCACGATCTTCCATATCCGCACGCGTCAGCAGCATCTGACCGATATGAATCCCGTAAATTGAGAACAGCTGCTCCCACAGCTGAATCAAACGGCTCTGCCCCACCGCAGCCAGCAGCTGCTTTGAGGCGATGGTAGGTGGCAGTTCGGGGTAACCCAGGTGTTCGCGTCCGGCGGCAATCGCGCCTGATGTGACGATAACGATACGATGACCCGCCGCGTGCAGTTGTGCACACTGACGAACCAACTCCACCATGTGCGCACGATTCAGCCGACGCGAACCGCCGGTGAGGACGCTGGTACCCAATTTGACCACAAGGGTCTGACTGCCACTCATGTTTTTCCTGCCATATAAGAAAAAAATTCTGCGAAGGGACGTTTTATCAGGAGTGAGCGAGGAAGCCAATAACAGCAAGGGGAAAAGCACAAAAATCCCCTGACAATGCAGTAGACCAAAAGTTCGCGATTAACAAGAAATCAGAAAAACTGTCATAAAACTTTCATCACCAGTCGGTAAAAAGTCCCCTGTTTTACAAACCCTTTCAAGGGTACAACAAATTTTACTCATTGGGATTGATAGCAAATGAAGAAGAGCATACTGGCATTAGTCGTATCAGCGCTGGCACTGGCTTCCACCGCACACGCCGCAGAAGTTTATAATAAAGACGGTAACAAACTGGACTTCTACGGCCGCGTTAAAGCTGAGCATTATTTTAGTGATGCCGCTTCAAACGATGGTGACAAATCTTACGTTCGTATCGGCTTCAAGGGTCAGACCCAGATCAACGATCTGATGACCGGCTACGGCCAGTGGGAATACCAGTACAACGTTAACAACTCTGAAGGTTCTGACGCTAACTCAGGTAACAAAACCCGTCTGGGCTTTGCGGGTCTGAAATTCGGTCAGTACGGTTCATTCGACTACGGTCGTAACTACGGCGTGCTGTACGACGTTGAGGCATGGACTGACGTATTCCCAGAATTCGGTGGTGACGGTACTGCGCGTACTGATAACTTCATGACTGCGCGTGCGACGGGTGTTGCGACTTATCGTAACAGCAACTTCTTCGGTCTGGTTGATGGCCTGCGCTTCGCGCTGCAATACCAGGGTAAAAACGACTCTACCAGCGCTAACGCACGTGGTAGCGCCACTGATACCTCTCGCCAGAACGGCGACGGTTACGGTGCGTCACTGGGCTACACCATCGGCAGCACCGGCATCAGCCTGATGTCTGCTATCACCTCTTCTGACCGTACTAATCAGCAGCAAGCGCGTGCTTACGGTTCTGGTGACAAAGCGGATTCATGGGGCGCGGGCATCAAGTATGACGCTAACAGCGTTTACCTGGCCGCAATCTACACCGAAACCCGCAACATGACCCCAATCAGCGGCACCAACTCAGTGACCGGTGCTTCCGTGTCAGGTGCAGCGAACAAAGCGCAGAACATTGAATTGGTTGCACAGTACCAGTTCGACTTCGGCCTGCGTCCGTCTATCGGCTATGTGCAGACCAAAGGTAAAGACATCGAAGGTATCGGCGATGCGGACCTGGTTAAATACATCGACGTTGGCGCGACTTACTACTTCAACAAGAACATGTCTACCTTCGTTGATTACAAAATCAACCAGCTGAACGACGACAACCGTCTGTCACTGAACAACGACGACATCGTTGCTGTTGGTCTGACTTACCAGTTCTAAGTCGTCTGATTTACCCTCAATGTGTCTATAAAAAAAGAGCCGGCTCATCACCGGCTCTTTCTTCTTTTTGTCTGTTTAGCGGGCTTGAAAGCCGAGTCCAACGATGGCGTGATTAAGCGCTGAGCTTCACCGGCTCTTCTTTAAAACCCGATGCAGGTTTAAGATCCAATTTAAGATCCTTCAACACCGCTTTTAGACGCTCATGGAAATTACGCAGCGTACTCTCCACTTTCTCGTTGTTCTCTTTGCCTTTAATGGTTGCCACACCCCAATCACCCTCTTTATCAAATAACCCAAAGTGGTATTCATAGGTGAAATGGTCTTCGTGCGCTTCCAGCGTCATCCACCAGCCCCAGAACTCGCGGAGTTCAGGTGCAGGTTTGACGTTGACACACGCTGCCAGGCAATCGAAGAAGAAACGCTGCTCTTCACATTTTCCTTCACGGATGTACGGCCCCAATTCGGTGAAGCGCTTCAGCAGGCGACTACGGGGATGACCACTCGGTAACGTCATGCTAATTCTCCCTCAAATAACCGTAAAATTGTTTCTCGTTACGCGAATCACGCGCGCAACGCAAAATATCCCGGATATAAGTAGTAGCAGAGCGTCGAATTTTTGCCAGTCATACACCCAATTGTTTTGTTAACCAGTCACAGATTTGATTTAACGCTTTCTCAAAACTGGAGAACACCGGCGTGGCGGGTATTGCCAATACTTTGCCCTGTGCGGAAGAGTTGGCAATCAATTGAGCCTCCTCTTCTGGGCTGAACAAATCGCCCGGCCAGTATGCCGCCAGCATCGGCGTCGGAGTGCGACGCCCCAACAGACCCTGCACCTTCAGTGAATAGCGATTGAGCTCAATGCGCAGGTTGCTGTCAGACGCGGACGGCATCCCCAGGCGACTGGCCAGCATATCCATGTACATGTCCGGCAGTTGTTGCTGGCGTTGCTCATCGACAAACACGTTATGCACCATCGCGCCCAGTGTCGCGACCGCACGCAGGCGTGGCACTTCCAGATAAGCCAGTCGGGTGGCGACATTGGCGCCAAAGCGATAGCCAAACAGCGCAACGCGCGTGTGATCAATCCACGGCACATTGCTCAGCTCACGCAGCACCTGCTGGTGAAGCTGGCTGGTGTCCTGGTTCAGCTTCCATTTGCTGCTGAAGCCCACAGAGGGCATATCCAGCGTCAACATGGCGATGCCACGCGGGGCCAGATAATCGTGGAACAGGCGATAATGATCGCTCTGCAGCGAATCCAGGCCACCGCACAGCAGCACCGTTGGGTATGGGGCTTTGGCCTCAGCAGGCATATGCAGGAAACCGGTGACCGGGCTGCCACCGCTGATCTGGAAGGTCAGCGCTTTCAGCTCACCAGGCAGACGCTGCGTGGCCTCTTCGTATGCCCGATTTGCCAGCACCTGTGCCTGATCGGCCAGATCATCGCCTTTGATATAGGGATAGGCGGCAATACTGTAGAGATTAGATGCGCGCATCCACTGATGCCCGGCTTCCTCGTGATCTTCATTCTCCATCGCGCGCTGTTGCCATAAGGCGGCCTGCTTCGACCACTCATAGTTCCAGTTACCCCCGCGATAGCCAATCACCGTGTCGAGTTGGGTGTCATCAGTGTGCTCATACTCACTGATAGCGATGCGCGCCAGCACTTCGCTGATCTCCTGCGGTGACAGGCCGCGCCATGTCCACAGCAGCTTGTTGAGCATGCGATACCAGCAAGGTTGGGTATCCCCTTCGAGGGTGTTGTGCACCTGAACCGGATGATGGTGCTGACGATGCACCAGAGAGGAGGTTTCCGGGTGTTTAAAGCGGGGCTTAAAAAGCTCTTCGCTGAGGTTTTTATCCGACATCTTAGACGTTCTCCGGCGATAGTCGCATAGATGCCTAAGAGTGTACTGCACCCGCATGTTGGGTGCGAGGCGTAGAATGCACAACGCCCGGCATAACCGGGCGTTGTTTGCGTTGCATCAATCAGCTTTTGACGATTGGCGGGATGTAAACCACGCCCATGTCCCAGGGCTGTTCGATCCAGGTGTTCTGCGGAATATCGACAATGTAGTCGTCCACCAGCGCACGGCCAGCAGGCTTAGCGAAGATGGTGCAGAAACGCGCTTTTGGATACATATCGCGAATCGCCTGCGCGGTGCCGCCGGTATCCACCAGGTCATCAATCACGATGAAACCTTCACCGTCGCCTTCCGCACGCTTCAGCACTTTCATTTCGCGCTGATGATCGTGGTCATAGCTTGAGATGCAGACGGTATCGACATAGCGAATACCCAATTCACGCGCCAGCAGCGATGCCGGAACCAGACCACCGCGGCTGACCGCAATGATACCTTTCCACTGTTCCACAGGAAGCAGGCGCTGGGCCAGTTTGCGGGCATGGATCTGCAACATGTCCCAGGTGACGACGTATTTTTCGCTCATAAAAGAAATCCCGACCAACAATGTTGGTTTAAAAATAGGCAAGGGGGAAAAGGTTGCGCGAGATTATAAGGATCTGACGCGTTAAAAACCAGCATCTGTCGCATTGGATGCAGGATTTTAGCGCGCCTGAGTACGCACCCGGTGAAAAACAGTGATATTCTCAGCCACATCACGTCAGATGTGCTGACGGCGATCTTTCACTGGAACCCGGCGTGCGAGCGGTATGTCCGCCGCGCTGACACAGGAGATGCATTGTGTCTGAATTGTCGCAACTTTCCCCCCAACCGCTGTGGGATATTTTCGCTAAAATCTGCTCCATTCCACACCCTTCTTACCATGAAGAAGCGCTGGCCGAACACGTGGTCAACTGGGCCAAAGAGCAAGGCTTTTGGGTTGAGCGCGATCAGGTCGGCAATATCCTGATTCGTAAACCGGCCACTGCGGGCATGGAAAAACGTACCCCTGTCGCGCTGCAGGCGCACCTCGATATGGTGCCGCAGAAGAACAACGATACGGTGCACGACTTCACTAAAGACCCGATTCAACCTTATGTTGATGGCGAGTGGGTTAAAGCGCGTGGCACCACGCTGGGTGCCGACAACGGTATTGGCATGGCTTCTGCGCTGGCGGTGCTGGCTGATAACAGCCTGACCCACGGCCCACTGGAAGTGCTGCTGACCATGACCGAAGAATCGGGCATGGATGGCGCGTTTGGTCTCCAGCCAAACTGGCTACAAGCCGATATCCTGATCAACACCGACTCTGAAGAAGAGGGTGAGATCTACATGGGTTGCGCGGGGGGTATTGATTTCATCACCACCCTGCCATTAAACCGTGAAGCCGTACCTGCGGGCTTTGAAACCCTGAAGCTAACGCTGAAAGGCCTGAAAGGCGGCCACTCCGGTGCCGATATTCATCATGGTCTGGGCAACGCCAACAAGCTGCTGGCGCGTTTCTTTGCGGTCTACGCGCAGGAACTGGATGTGCGTCTGATTGAGTTCACTGGCGGCACGCTGCGTAATGCGATTCCGCGCGAAGCTTTTGCCACGCTGGCAATCGACAGCCATAAAGTGGATGCACTCAAATCGGCTGCGGCTCATTTCCAGGCCACGCTGCTGAACGAGCTGGGCATTAAAGAGAAGAACATTGCGTTAACCACCGAGCCGCTGGCACATCAGGGCCAGGCGCTGACCACCGACAGCCGCGATCGCTTCATCAACCTGCTGAACAGCACCCCGAACGGTGTGATTCGCAACTCTGACGTGGCCAAAGGCGTGGTGGAAACCTCGCTGAACGTCGGCGTGGTGACCATGGATCAGGACAATGCCGAAATCATCTGCCTGATTCGTTCACTGATCGACACCGGCAAAGATTGGGTGGTGGAAACCCTGACTTCACTGGGCCAGTTGGCTGGCGCGAAAACCGCACCAAAAGGCGGTTATCCTGGCTGGCAGCCTGATGCTGATTCACCGGTGATGGCGCTGACGCGTAAAACCTATGAAGCCCTGTTTGGCAAAACGCCAAACATTCAGGTGATTCACGCGGGTCTGGAGTGTGGTCTGTTCAAGAAGCCGTATCCGAACATGGATATGGTGTCGATTGGGCCAACCATTACCGGTCCACACTCACCGGATGAGCAGGTGCACATTGAGAGCGTCGGTCTGTACTGGAAACTGCTGACTGCGCTGATGAACGTGGTGCCAGAGAAGGCGTAAGTCTTTGCGATGCTGTAAGGAACCAGGCTAAGGCCTGGTTTTTTTATGCCTGCAATTCTGAGGTTAAGGATTCTCTTGCTAATAAGGTCGCAATATTTGCCGGAATCCATTTTGAGACCGACAGTAACATGCAGCATATTTCACTATAAATCCTGCTTATTACCCCAGCATTCTACCACTCCACACTCCCTCTCTAGTTTTAGACGCCGTTACGCCCAGATGTCTGGATGGCTAATAAGATTTCGTGCTAGCTTATGCGCTTTCGTTTGTTGCCCAGCGTTATGGGTTCAGAAAAAATGCCACCCACTCTCTTAATGAAAGGCCTGCCCCATGAGTGCGATTAACCGCCTGGAGATGCGTAATATCTCCATCGCTTTTGGCGGTTTTGCCGCACTGACCCAGGTCGATTTTCTAACCGAGGGCGGATCGGTGCATGCGTTGACCGGGGCCAATGGCGCAGGAAAATCCACCCTGATGGCGGTGCTATCCGGCGCGCATAATCATTACAGCGGTGAAATTCTGCTGGATGACCAGCCGGTCTCGATTCGCACCCCGCGCGATGCCAAAAAACTCGGTATTCATTTGGTGCAGCAGGAAGTGGATGTGGCGCTGGTACCGCAGTTGAGCGTGGCGGAAAACATCCTGCTCGATCAATTGGCAGAACCCGGCCATGTCTATAGCTGGCGCGAGATCCGCCGTCAGGCGCGTGCCCTGCTCAATCAGCTGGAAGTGAACATCGATGTTAATCGTCTGGTGGAACGCTGCTCGCTGGCGGAGAAACAACAAATCCTGCTGGCGCGCGCCCTCTCCCATCACTGCCGTTTTCTCATTCTGGATGAACCGACCGCGCCGCTGGATCAGCATGAAAGCGAGCGTCTGTTTACCGTGGTGCGTCGTTTACAAAGCAACGGCATTGGCGTGGTGTTTATCTCCCACCGCATTCACGAACTCAAAGCGATTTGCGATCGCTTAACCGTGCTGCGCGATGGCCGCTTGATTGAAAGCAGCCCGATGGCGGCACTGAGTGGCGAGCAGATTGTTGAGAAAATGCTGGGGCACCAGTTGACCGATGTCTATCCACCTCGCCGTGAACAGAGTGAGCAACCGCTGCTGCTGTCGGTGGAAGGTCTGCACGATGATCAACTGCTGGCGGACATTTCACTGCATCTGCGCAAAGGCGAAATCCTCGGCATTGCCGGCTTAGCGGGTGCAGGGAAAACCGAGCTGTGTAAGGCGCTGTTTGGTGCAAACAAAAGCCGCGTCGAAAAAGGCGAGCTGCACGGCAAACCGTGGCGACCGCGTTCTCCACATGATTCGGTGGAAAACCGTATGGCGCTGGTGCCGGAAGAGCGTCGTAAAGAGGGTATTTTCATTGATGAACCGGTGAGCATGAACCTGAGCGTCAGCGCGGACAACAGTTTTTCCCGCTGGAGCCTGTTCGGTCATCGTCAGGCCTGGCGCTGGGCCGAAGAGGTGATTCAGCGCCTCAACGTGCGTACCACCGGCCCGGCGCAGATTCTGCGTCGTCTGTCGGGCGGGAATCAGCAAAAAGTGGCGATTGGAAAATGGCTGCGCAACAACGCCGATGTGCTGATTCTTGATGAGCCAACTAAAGGTGTCGATATCAAAGCCAAAACCGATCTGTTCAGCCTGATTGACGGCCTGGCACGTGAAGGCAAAGGCATCATCTACGCTTCGGGCGAGTTTTCCGAACTGGTCGGCTTATGTGACCGTATTTGTGTGCTCTGGGATGGGCGCATTGTGGCAGAGATGGAAGGTCGTCAGGCCACAGAAGAGATGCTATTGCTTTATTCCACCGGAGGAACCCCTGCGTGAGCAGCAAAGAACTATCCCTGAACCCGCAGGTTTCTCTGCGTCATAAACTATTCGATTTTCTCTATAAATGGGGCATGTTGCTGACCGTGGTGATTCTGATCACTGGGTTTGGTCTGGCATCGGACAGCTTCCTCGAGCCCACCAACATCATCAACATCCTGCGTTCGATTGCTATCGTCACGGTAATTGCGATTGGTGTGTCGATTTCGCTGACCATCGGCGGCTTCGATTTGTCGGTAGGCTCAACCGCCTCACTGGCCAATGCGCTGGTGATTTCGCTGTTTGTCTGGCACGGCTTTGGCACCACCGAAGCCATTATCATCACGCTGCTGCTGTGCACTCTGGTGGGGCTGCTAAACAGCTTCCTGATCGTGATTCTGCGCATTCCCGACATGCTGGCTACACTGGCCACCCTGTTTGTCATTCAGGGCGTGGCGATGACTTACAGCTTCGGCGGTTCGATTACCGAGAATATGGTGATGCCAAGCGGCGATATGGCGGAGGGCACTATCCCCGCAGCGTTCGGTCTGTTGGGTCAGGTGCCGACCATTGTGATCATCATGCTGGTAGTGACGATTGTGGCACAACTGGCACTGTCATTGACCAAGCATGGCCGTCGCATGTACGCGCTGGGTGGCAATCCAGAAGCCGCACGCCTTTCCGGTATTCGCACCACGCGCTACCGCGTTTTGGCCTATGTACTCGCATCGCTGCTGGCCGGATTAGGCGGCATTCTGCTGGCATCGCGTATTGGCTCCTCGCAGGTGAACGCCGGCAGTGGATATTTGATGGATGCCGTTGCCGCGGCATGGATCGGCTTCTCGCTGGCCGGTTCCGGCAAACCTAACGCGCTCGGTACGCTGGTGGGCGCGGTGATTCTGGGTGTGTTGCAGAACGGGCTGGTGATGTTGTCCGTGCCTTATTACGCCATGGACATTATCAAAGGCCTGGTGCTGGCTCTGGCCCTGGCGATTACCTACATTCAGCGCCGCTAAGGCGCGTTTACTGAGAAAGAGATTCTAATGAAAAAAATTACCCTTTCGCTGCTGGCCTTAAGCCTGCTGAACGCCAGCGCTGCCTTTGCCGATACCGTTACCCCGGTTCCCGCAGCGATTGCGAATCACGAAGGTCCGGTGCGCATCGCCATCATCCGTAACCTGGGGTCTGACGATAACACCACGCAGTTTATTGCCGGTGCCATTCAGCAAGGTCGTCAACTGGGCTTTAAAGTCAGTACTTTCCTGAGTAACGGCGATGATGCGCGTTTCCAGGACTTTGTTAATCAGGCGATCAGCCAGAAATACGATGGCATCATTCTCTCTCACGGCAAAGAACCCTACTCCACCGCTCTGGTGCAACACATTGTCGATGCAGGTATCAAACTGTCCGTCTTTGATACCCCGGTAAATACGCCGGTCAATGGCGTGACCGTCACTGCGCAGGATGATGCCTCGCTGGCGCAGGCGTCACTGGGTCAGTTGATCAGTGATTTCCATGGTAAAGCCAACATCATCAAACTGTGGGTCGCAGGCTTCCCGCCGCAGGAACGCCGCCAGGTGGTGTATGAGAAACTGCTGAAAGAGAATCCAGGCATTCATCAGCTGGAATCCATTGGCGCAGTTTCTACCGATGTACAGGGCGACACCGCCAACAAAGTGGGTGCGATCCTGGCAAAATATCCTAAAGGTAAAATAGATGCGATTTGGGCGTCGTGGGATGCGTTCAGTCAGGGTGCTTATAAAGCGCTACAAGAGAATGGTCGTACTGAAATCAAAATCTACAGTATTGACGTGTCCAACCAGGACTTGCAGTTGATGCATGAGAAGAACAGCCCATGGGTGCAGACGGTCGCGGTCGATCCAAAAACCATCGGTGCGGTCAATATGCGCTTAGTGGCCAATAAAATCGCGGGTGAAGCCACTCCGGCAAGCTACGAGTTTAAAGCGTCTTCCATTTCGCAGCAGTTGCTGAATAGCCAGCAAGGGGCGATTAACGTAGCAACCCTGAACAAGATTATTCCAGGCTGGGGTGTGAACAACGATTTTGTTGCGCCGTGGTTTGCCACGCTGGAAGCGAAGTACGCTAAGAAGTAATTCAGTGGCCGAATAGGGCATCCCGGCGGCGCTTCAAGCCGCCAGGATGATAGCCAAGGCCATACTCAAGGTTTTACCAACCCAACACTAGCTGCCGCTCCAATTGCGGATCCACCAGCGTTACATGCAATCCCACCAACCGCACGCCGCGCCCGGCACGCCTTTCATCCCATGCCTGCCGCGCCACTGCGATCATGTCATCCTTGTTCAACACCGGCCAGACATGCTCCTGCGTGGTCTGCTGGAAATCATTAAATTTGAGCTTCACGCCCTGACGCGCGATTTGCTTGTCGGGACGGATATTTGTCAGCCGTCGATCCAGCTCAGCATAGAGGTAATCAATGATTGCCAGACACTGCTCCCAGTTGTGGATGTCCTCCATCAATGTGCGTTCGACACCGAGCGATTTGCGTTCGCGCTCCACCACCACATCGCGTTCATCAATGCCGTTGCTGCGCTCCCAGAGCACGCGGCCGAATTTACCAAATCTCTTCAGCAGCAAGGCGAGATCGGCTCTCTGCACATCGGCGCAGGTGCGCAGTCCCATCTCTTCCAGTTTTTTGGTCGCCACTTTTCCTACGCCAGGAATTTTGCTCAACGGTAGCGTCAGTAAAAAATCCGGCATCACTTGCGGTGTAATGACGTATTGCCCGTTGGGCTTATTTAAATCGGAGGCGATCTTGGCGAGGAATTTGATCGGCGCAATGCCAGCCGAGGCGGTTAAACCGGTTTCGCGCAGGATATCGGCACGTATCGCCTGCGCCATTAGCGTCGCTGATCCCTGACAATGCTCGCTATCGGTGACGTCAAGATACGCTTCATCCAGTGATAAGGGCTCAATCAATGGGGTGTAGCGTGAGAAAATATCGCGTATCTGGCGTGACGCCTCTTTATAGGCATCGAAGCGTCCAGGCAGTAATTTCAGATGCGGGCAGAGCTTGAGCGCCATTGCCGTCGGCATCGCGCTGCGCACGCCATATTTGCGCGCGGGATAGTTGGCGGTGCTGATGACACCACGCTGCACCCGGCTGCCGCCAATGGCGATAGGTATATCCGTTAATGAAGGATCGTCGCGCATTTCAACGGCCGCGAAAAAGCAGTCCATATCGACATGAATGATTTTGCGCATACGCCCTCCGAATACTGGATAAGTATACAGCAGCAAAAAACTTCGGCAATATTTGTTGAGCGATGAATTAAAGTTTACAAAATTCTGGTCGTAATCCCTTTAGGATTGCACCATTTTCACGGAGACTGTCTTGATTAAACCTCAGACAATGTTAATGTTGCGCTGCGGTAGCGGATATTTCCGATAATGCAATACCAAGACGCTCAGCGTCATCGTCTCTCTTCACTTCAAGGTACACACAGAATGGGCAGAATCGCATTGTGGCTTGCGATGATTCTTATGCCAGTCCTTAGCTGGGCCATTTCGCCAGAGCCAACGCAACTGTCGGCACCGGTGAGCAAAGAGTTAAAGAAACAATTACTTGGCACTCCTGTTTTTATTCAGATCTTCAAGGAAGAGCGTACGCTGGAACTGTACGGCAAAATCGGTAATGAATATCGTCTGCTGGACAGCTATCGCATTTGTAATTTCTCTGGCGGATTAGGGCCTAAGCGTCGTCAGGGCGATTTTAAAAGTCCGGAGGGGTTTTATAACGTTAAGCTAAACCAGTTAAAACCGGACAGCCGTTTCTACCGCGCGATTAATACCGGCTTCCCGAATCAATACGATCGTGATAAAGGCTATGACGGTAACTATTTGATGATTCACGGTGATTGCGTCTCAATTGGCTGCTACGCCATGACCAACGCATCAATGGACGAGATCTTTACCTACGTCAACGCTGCGCTGCGCAACGGTCAGCAGGATGTACAGATCAATATCTATCCGTTCCATATGACCGATAGCAACATGCAGCGTCATCGCTACTCAACGTACATCAACTTCTGGCGTGAACTGCAGCCGGGTTATGCGTACTTCGAGAAGTACCACATACCGCCAACGGTTAATGTGACGACGACGGGTCAATATGCGGTGAACAGCACGCCGGTGATTTCTACACCGGATGCTGCCTCGAAGTCATTCCTGGCGCTCACCCAGGCAAAATAATGCCCACTCGCCTGGCACTATTCGGTGCCAGGTTTCATTTCCTGTCAGCGGCTGTGTCGCAATCACCGTCACAACGTCCTTCGGGGTTGTCTGCTGCATAAAATCAATTTCTACATCCTGATCGAGCAACTTGGCTTTGCCAAAAGGCGCACGACGAGTGATCCAATACAGATTGGTCGAGCAGAACGCCATCAGATATCGACCGTCCGACAGCAGCATGTTAAACACGCCCTTCTCGCGCATCTCAGCCGCCAGCTCAGCAATGTAGCGAAATACCGCCGGCCAGTTACCCGGAGTGCGCGGATAACGCTCAGACAGCTTATGCAGGATCCAGCAAAACGCTTTCTCACTGTCCGTTTCGCCAACGGGTCGGAAAGTCCCGGTCTCCAGCTGTTTGTAGCCTTTCAGCTGCCCGTTGTGCGCGTAGGTCCAGTTACGTCCCCACAGCTCACGGGTAAACGGATGGGTGTTTTCCAGCGACACTTCACCACGATTCGCCTGGCGGATATGAGCGACCACGGAATGTGATTTGATCGGGTATTCCTGCACCAAACGGGCGATCGGTGAGTTAAAGCTGGGCTGAGGATCTTTGAATGTGCGGCACCCTTTTCCTTCATAGAAAGTGATGCCCCAGCCATCTTTATGTGGCCCGGTTCCGCCGCCACGCTGCACCAGACCGGTAAAACTGAAACAGATGTCCGTGGGGACATTGGCGCTCATCCCGAGCAATTCGCACATAGCAACCGCCTTAAGTCAGCACTCCCGCGTGAGCAGGAGTGACGCGTCATTACTTAACCATCTCTTTTTCGATCAGCAGCATCAGGATATGAATCACTTTAATGTGAATCTCCTGAATGCGGTCAGCGTAGCCAAAATGCGGTACGCGAATTTCGATGTCCGCTGTGCCTGCCATTTTGCCGCCATCTTTACCGGTCAGGGTAATCACTTTCATCCCTTTGGCGCGTGCCGCTTCGACCGCTTTGATAATGTTCGCCGAGTTACCTGAAGTGGACAGGCCCAGCAGTACATCGCCTTCACGGCCTACGGCTTCGATATAGCGCGAGAACACATGGTCATAGCCAAAATCGTTGCTGACGCAGGAAAGGTGGCTCACATCAGAGATGGCAATCGCCGGGTAGCCAGGACGATTTTCACGGTAGCGCCCCGTCAGTTCTTCAGCAAAGTGCATCGCATCACAGTGAGAACCACCGTTGCCACAGGAGAGCACTTTGCCCCCTGCTTTGAAGCTGTCTGCCAGCAAGACTGCCGCGCGCTGAATCGCGTGAATGTTCGCTTCGTCACTCAGGAATTTATTAAGCGTATCGGCTGCTTCATTAAGTTCTGAGCGAATAATGTCCTGATACATAGGGATGTCCTTTAAAGGAAAGATTTACTCTGCAAGTTTAACGGAATGGGACAAAGCCGCAAAGCGCCTGCATCGGGGAAAAAGGCCCGGGCTTTGCCATTCCTGCTCTGTTGGTGTCCAGAGAGTGCGATTTTGTGAGTTCTGTTGTAATTGCGATGTAAACAGATTGCTAAAAAGCGACCACTGCTCTAAACCTTACCTTATAACAGGTCAGACCTCTTACAACTTACGGAGCGGTTCATTATGTTGCTTGCCTCGATTGTCGCGACGCTGATTGTCATTAGCGCCCTCTTTTACCATCAAGTTTCGCTGCGGCTCAGCAGCGTAATCCTGTTGCTATGGACCGCCGGGCTGGCTGCTGCAGGCCTGTGGACGCCGTGGCTGCTGCTGCCACTGGCGATTATCCTGCTGCCCTTCAATCTGCCGGCCATGCGTCGCAGTATGTTCTCCAAACCTGCGCTGCACAGCTTCCAGAAAGTGATGCCGCCGATGTCGCGTACGGAAAAGGAAGCGATTGATGCCGGTACGACCTGGTGGGAAGGCGATCTGTTTCGTGGCAAGCCAGACTGGCAGAAACTGCACAACTATCCGCAGCCACGCCTGACGGAAGAGGAACAAGCCTTCCTCGAGGGGCCGGTCGAAGAAGCCTGTCGTATGGCGAATGATTTCCAGATCACTCACGAACTGGCCGATCTTCCGCCGGAACTGTGGGCGTATCTCAAGCAGCATCGCTTCTTCGCCATGATCATTAAGAAAGAGTATGGCGGCCTCGAATTCTCCGCCTATGCTCAGGCGCGCGTGTTGCAAAAACTGGCGGGCGTTTCCGGTATCCTGGCGATCACCGTGGGTGTACCTAACTCACTCGGCCCAGGCGAACTGTTGCAGCATTACGGCACCGATGAGCAGAAAGATCACTATTTACCACGTCTGGCACGCGGCGATGAAATTCCGTGCTTCGCGCTGACCAGCCCGGAAGCGGGTTCGGATGCGGGTGCCATTCCGGATACTGGCGTGGTGTGCATGGGCGAATGGCAAGGCCAGCAAGTGCTGGGCATGCGCCTGACATGGAATAAGCGTTACATTACGCTGGCACCGATTGCTACCGTGCTTGGCCTGGCCTTTAAACTCTCCGATCCCGATCATCTGCTGGGTGAGACTGAAGAGCTGGGCATTACCTGCGCCCTGATCCCGACGCAAACGCCGGGCGTAGAGATTGGCCATCGCCACTTCCCGCTTAACGTGCCGTTCCAGAACGGTCCAACACGCGGTAAAGATATTTTCGTGCCGATCGATTTCATCATCGGTGGCCCGTCGATGGCCGGTCAGGGCTGGCGTATGCTGGTTGAATGTCTGTCAGTCGGTCGCGGCATCACCTTGCCTTCCAACTCGACCGGTAGTCTGAAAAGCATTGCGCTGGCAACCGGTGCTTATGCGCATATCCGTCGTCAGTTCAAAGTCTCTATCGGTAAAATGGAAGGCATCGAGGAACCGCTGGCACGCATTGCCGGTAACGCCTATGTGATGGATGCGGCGGCTACGCTTATCACTAGCGGCATTATGCTGGGTGAAAAACCGGCGGTGCTGTCGGCGATTGTGAAATATCACTGCACCCACCGAGGCCAGCGCGCCATTATCGATGCGATGGATATCGCCGGCGGTAAAGGCATTATGCTGGGCGACAACAACTTCCTGGCGCGGGCTTATCAGGGCGCACCGATTGCGATTACCGTGGAAGGCGCCAATATCCTGACGCGCAGCATGATCATCTTTGGCCAGGGCGCGATTCGCTGCCATCCATGGGTGCTGGAAGAGATGAACGCTGCGGCGAAAAACGATCTGGTGGCCTTTGACCGTGCCTTGTTCAGCCATATTGGCCATGTCGGTAGCAACAAAGTGCGCAGTCTGTGGCTCGGTTTGACCGGAGGCCGCACCAGCGCATCGCCAACCCGCGACGTGACCCGCCGCTACTATCAGCAGCTCAACCGCCTGAGCGCCAACCTGGCACTGCTGTCAGATGTGTCGATGGCGGTGTTAGGCGGCAGCCTGAAACGTCGTGAACGTATCTCAGCACGTCTGGGGGATGTGCTGAGCCAGATGTACCTCGCTTCTGCCACCCTGAAACGCTTTGACGACGAAGGCCGCAATGAAGCCGATCTGCCGCTGGTGCACTGGGGCGTACAGGATGCGCTGCATCAGGCTGAGGTGGCGATGGATGACCTGCTGCGTAACTTCCCTAATCGCCTGGTGGCAGGCGCGCTGCGCATGGTGATTTTCGCCGGTGGCAAACACTGCCCGGCACCGTCTGACAAACTGGACCACAAGCTGGCGAAGCTGTTGCAACTGCCGTCAGCCACTCGTACGCGGCTGGGCCGTGGCATGTACCTGACGCCAAGCGAACACAATCCAGCAGGCCAACTGGAGCAGGCGCTGCAGGATGTGATGGCAGCGGAAGTGATTCATGAACGTCTTTGCCAGCAGCAGAAAAAACATCTGTCGTTTACCCGTCTGGATGCGCTGGCACAGCGTGCGTTGAAAGAGGGCTGGATTGATGAGAGCGAAGCCAAAGTACTGACGCGCGCTGAAGCCAGCCGTCTCAAAGCCATCAACGTCGATGAGTTTGTGCCGGAGGCACTGGCCTCACCGAAGCCGCAGGATAAAGGCGCCACACGCGCCAGTGAAGCGGCATAAAACGAAAAAGCCTCCTGACGGAGGCTTTTTTAATGGGGCCTGGCATAACTTATCCCGCATACATACAGCGGTTTCGCTGCCAAAGCGGGTAGTGAATGGCGCACTTATAAGATTGAAGCCTGACTTACCCCGCCTGACGAATACGCGCAATTAACGCATCGACATCCGCAATATGATCTGCCGCGAGAATCAACGTACGGCCCAGCGTGATGCAGCTACGAATACATTCGGTACGCATGGTATCATCAGCAATCTGTTTAAAATCGGCAACGTGTGACATGCCCACGGTGCGACGAATCAGTTCCGTGCCGCAATAACCAATGGTGTCGCTCCATACTTTGCGCAGGAAGGCTTCCGCATAGCCCGGATACGCCAGCGCCACATCAGAAGTGTTGGCGTGTGCCAGTTCGAGGAAGCGGCTGGAGAACTGCGTCCAGACTTCATGCGCATCGCTCAGACGACGCTCACGCCCTTCTGCCGCTTCACGCGGGGCCAGCAGGCCCGGCAGGCAGCAGTAGTTAATCAGCAGATTGCCAATCGCGCTGCCGACATCAAAGCCTATCGGACCGAAATAGCCAAACTCCGCATCGATCACCTTCAGGCTACCATCGGCCACGAAGATGGAGCCGCTGTGCACATCGCCGTGCAATAGCGCTTCGGCATCGGCAAAGAAGCGGTGCTTCAGCCCGGCCACCGCGATTTTCAGCGCATCGTCAGTGCGCAGGCTGACCACCAGCGGCTCCAGTGCCGCCGGGTATTTATTACGCTCATGATCGATAAAGGGATCATTGAAGAACAGGTCTTCGGTGATTTCGCACATTTCCGGGTTGATGAAACGCGCGACTTCGGCCTTTTTCTTGTGCGGATGCAGGAAAAAATCAGAAGTATGGAACAGCGTCTGCGCCAGATATTCGCCCAGCTGACGACCCGCTTCAGGGTAGTAAGCCCCTTGCACCAGCTCGCCGCGCCAGATGCGATGGCTGGAGAGATCTTCCATCACCATCACCGCCAGTTCGGCATCATAATGGGTGACGTTAACCGTGTGCTCTGGGCAATGTTTATAGTGCTCAACCAGCGTCTGCGCTTCGAGGCGCGCGCGATCCAGCGTTAACGGCCAGGACTCACCCACGCAACGCACATAGGGCAGTGCCTGTTTCACCACCACACGGCTCTGTCCCAGGTTATCGAAAATCTTGAACACCAGGTTGAGATTACCATCGCCGATCTCTTCTGCGCTGACCAGCGCTGACGGATCGTCCACACCGCCAAATTTTTTAGCATATTCCACCGCATCAGCAGCGGTGAAGGTACGGTATTGCGACATTGCCTGTTCCTCGACATTCGATAGTAATAAGCCGTTTGGACGTCTATACATCCGTCACGCATGTTGGCACAATAGCCGCTATTAACGCAACAGGGATTTCACACCATGCAAACACTTCGTACCACCAGTCTTGAGGTCCGCGATAATCAACTGTGGATCCTCGACCAGCAAGCGCTGCCACAACAACAAAACTGGCTGCCTGCGCACACTGTGACGCAGTTGGTTGATCATATCCATGCGCTCCGCGTGCGCGGCGCCCCGCTGATTGGCCTTTCAGCCAGCTTGCTGCTGGCGCTGTTGGGCGAGCAAGGTGTCACCCGCGCGGCATTGGCGGAAGCGCTGGAGGTGTTGCGTGCGTCACGTCCGACTGCCGTCAACCTGATGAACAATCTGGATCGTATGAAGATTGCGCTGGCGGAGAGCGATCACGTAAACGCCCTGAGCGCCGAAGCGCTGCGTCTGGTGGCAGAAGATAAGCAGCTGTGTGACAACATTGCCCGCGCCGGCAGCGCTCTGGTCAAGCCCGGCAGCCAGCTGCTGACGCACTGTAATACCGGCGGTCTCGCCACCGCTGGCGTGGGTACCGCACTGGGCGTGATTGCGCATGCCCATCAGCAAGGTTTGGTGAAAAGCGTCTGGGTGGATGAGACGCGACCACTGCTGCAGGGCGGTCGTTTAACCGCGTGGGAGCTGGGCGAGCTGCACATTCCCTACCAGCTGATCACCGATTCGATGGCTGCAAGTTTAATGGCGCGCGGCGTGGTCGATGCGATTTGGGTCGGCGCGGATCGCATTGCCGCCAACGGCGATGTGGCGAACAAAATCGGCACCTACAGCCTGGCGGTACTGGCGCACTATCACGGCATTCCGTTCTATGTGGCGGCGCCGCACACCACGCTGGATCGTCAATGCCCGAACGGCGATGCTATCCCGATTGAGCAGCGTGCCGCCAGTGAAGTCACCGGCGTATCCGGCAGTTTTGGTAGTGTGCAGTGGGCACCGGATAATGCGGTGGTCTACAACCCGGCGTTTGATGTCACGCCAGCTGCACTGATTAGCGGCTGGGTGTTGGATACCGGCGTCGTGACGCCAGATCAGGTTAAGGAAGGGATTTTTCAGCCTTAAGGGTGCACCAGATGGCGTATCCTGTGTTGACGGTGCGCCAGATATGTAAAAGTCGCCATAAATGGCGACCTTACGATGCCGAGCCCTATGGTGTCAGATGCACTCTGAAGAGTGACCTTTCAAAGGCTGATTCCATTTATGCATATGCAGGTTTAAGCACACAGCGCGTTATGCCAGACGAGGATAAGCATCCGCAATCTTGTCGCCGGTAAAGTTGGCGATCCAGCCTTCCTGATTATCGAAAATACGAATCGCGGTAAAGTGCGGCTCAGAACCCATATCAAACCAGTGTGCCGTGCCTTCAGGTACTGAAATCAGATCATTCTTCTCGCACAGAATCTGGTAAACCTCATTGCCAATATGCAGGCAAAACAGGCCAGACCCTTCGACGAAGAAACGCACTTCATCTTCGCTGTGCGTGTGTTCATTCAGGAACTTCTCGCGCAACGCCTGCTTGTTAGGATTGTCTGCACGCATGCTCAGCACATCCCAGCTCTGATAACCTTTCTCTGCCACCAGACGATCGATCGCGTGCTGATAGGCTTTGATCACCGTTTCAGCGTCAGGGTCGTTACCCAGATCGCGATCCGCTTCCCAACGCTCAAAGCGAACGTTTTTGGCGTTCAGGCGCTCGCGAATCGCCTCGGCATCGGTACTGTGCCACAGTGGCTGGCTGGACTCGGTATCGCTAAAAATTGTCAGTGCACTCATGTTAAATCGACTCCGGATTAATCTGCGAAAAATCGTTTACCTGATGATGGCGACTGGCGTTATCGGCCTCGCCACGAATTAACTGCAATGTGTGCCAGCCTGCTTGTGCCGCAGCATCCAGTTCCTGATGGATATCTGACAGGAACAACAACGAAGAGGGTGCCAGGCCAATGTGTTCGGCGATGTTGTGATACGACTGGGTTTCACGCTTAGCGCCAACCGCTGTATCAAAATAGCCGCTAAACAGCGAGGTTAAATCACCTTCATCGCTGTAGCCAAATAACAGTTTCTGCGCAGGCACCGATCCCGAGGAATAAACATACAGGGCAATCCCTTGTTGCTGCCAGCGTTCAAAGGCGGGCAGCACATCGGGATAAAGGTGGCCGGTGAACTGACCTTCAACATAACCCGCACGCCAGATCATCCCTTGCAGCGCTTTCAACCCCGGCGATTTGCGATCTTCATCAATAAAACCGATCAGTGTGGCGATGAGGTCATCCAGCGATGCTTGTGGCGCCGCTGACTCTTCACGCACTGCGTTTAGCGCCGCAACCACCTTCTCATCCGTTTGGTTATCCCGCACGAAGGCTGCCAGATGCTGACGTGCATAAGGAAACAGGACATTGTGCACAAACTGAATATCACTGGTGGTGCCTTCAATATCAGTAACAATCGCGCGAATCATTGGGTCTCCAGCAGTCGACGTTGCAGTTCACATTCAAACAGGAATTCCAGCCCTTCCAGGTGGCGGCGCGCTTCGTTGACGTCCTTGCCCCAGCAGGTCAAGCCATGGCCACGTAACAGGAAGCCGTACCGCAACGGCGTGTCCGCCGCAAAAGCTTCAATGCGCCGCGCCAGTGCCTCAATATCCTGATCGTTATCAAACAGGGGAATCGCAACGGTATTGAGATGCGTGTCCTGACCCGCGAGGGTTTTCTGCATCTCGTAGCCGCTCAGCAACAGCGCACTGCCCTTCTCTACACGCGACAGTACGGTGGAATTCACCGTATGGGTATGCAGTACAGCCCTGGCCTGTGGGAACAAACGATAAATCAGGGTATGCAGCCCGGTTTCCGCCGACGGTTTACGTCCCGAAGGGACACTATTTGTCGCGATCTCCACCTGAATAAAGTCATCACGCGTCAAACTGCCTTTATCTTTACCTGATGCGCTTAGCAGGCAATATTCGGCATCCTGGCGCACCGACATGTTTCCGCCCGTCGCGGGTGCCCAGCCTTTTGCGCCAATCCAGTGGCAGGCGGCCACTAAATGTTCCAGTGGGAGAAAATCCGTCATAGTGAAGGTGAGGCTCCGCAGTTGTTTTAGACGTCTAAGCGTCTCGATTGCCAAATATTAGCATCCTGTGTAGAGTGGCAGCAACACAGGGTTTCTCCGCATCGACATTCGCGCTTAAGGCCACTAAATAATGACGCAGCTCAACCTGACTCCCGAGAGCAAATTACCTGCGCTCGGCACCACGATTTTCACGCAAATGAGCGCCCTTGCCGCGCAGTTCAACGCCATCAATTTATCACAGGGTTTTCCGGATTTTGACGGCCCGCAATATTTACAGGATCGTCTGGCCTATCATGTGAGCCAGGGCGCAAACCAATATGCGCCGATGATCGGTGTGTTACCCCTGCGTGAAGCGATTGCCGATAAAACGGCTGAGCTTTACGGTCACACGCCCGATGTTAACAACGATATCACCGTGACCGCGGGCGCGACCGAGGCACTGTATGCCGCGATTACGGCGCTGGTGCGTCCGGGCGATGAAGTGATCTGCTTCGATCCCAGCTACGACAGTTACGCGCCTGCTGTTCAACTGGCCGGCGGCGTGCTGAAACGCATTGCATTGCAGCCACCGGGATTCCGCGTTGACTGGAGTGAATTCCGCAGCTTGCTGAGCGCGAAAACCCGTTTAGTCATTCTGAATACGCCGCACAACCCTTCTGCGACCGTGTGGCGAAAAAGCGATCATGCCGAGTTATGGCAGGCGATCGCTGAGCAGGAAATCTATGTGTTGAGCGATGAAGTCTACGAACACATCTGTTTTGATGCAGAGGGCCACGCCAGCGTGTTAGCGCATGCCGAGTTACGCCAGCGTGCCGTTGCCGTCTCTTCGTTTGGCAAAACCTTCCATATGACCGGATGGAAAGTGGGCTACTGTGTTGCTCCAGCAGCGATCAGCGCCGAAATCCGTAAAGTACACCAGTATCTGACGTTTTCGGTTAATACCCCGGCGCAGCTGGCGATTGCCGATATGCTGCGTCAGGAGCCGGAACACTATCGTGACCTGCCGGCCTTCTATCGCGAACGCCGCGATTGTCTGGTTGATGCATTGTCGGGTAGCCGCTTCAAGGTGTTGTCGTGCGAAGGCACTTACTTTGTGCTGCTGGATTACAGCGCCATTTCCGATCTGGATGACGTCAGTTTCTGCCAATGGCTAACCAAAGAAGTCGGCGTGGCAGCCATTCCGCTGTCGGTATTCTGTGCCGATCCATTCCCGCACAAGCTGATTCGCCTGTGCTTTGCCAAACAACCCGCGACACTTATCGCCGCTGCGGAGCGCTTATGTCAGCTTTAAAAATTACCGTTCTGCAGGAAACCCTGAGCTGGATGGACGGCGAAGCCAACCTTCATCACTTCGATGGCGTATTGAAAGGCATTGAAGGTCGCGATCTGATTCTGCTGCCCGAAATGTTCACCACGGGTTTTGCCATGGAAGCAGCAGAGAGTTCGCTGCCGCAGCAACAGGTCATTGAATGGCTGCACAGCCATGCGAAAACCAGCAATGCGCTGGTCGGTGGCAGCGCAGCCATCCAGACTGAAAAAGGCGCCGTGAACCGTTTTCTGCTGGTTGAACCGAATGGCACCGTGCACCAATACGACAAACGTCATCTGTTCCGCATGGCCAATGAACATCAGCATTACGTTGCGGGTGATACGCGAGAAGTGTTCACCTGGCGCGGCTGGCGTATTCTGCCACAGATTTGCTACGACCTGCGTTTCCCGGTGTTCTCTCGCAATCACAATGATTACGATCTGGCGCTGTACGTTGCCAACTGGCCAGCACCACGTGCGCTGCACTGGCAGTCACTGCTGTTAGCGCGTGCGATTGAAAACCAGGCGTACATTGCCGGTTGCAACCGCGTCGGTAGCGATGGCAACAGCCATCAGTACAGCGGGGACAGTCGGATTATTTCGCCATTGGGCGAGATTCTGGCCGCAGGCGAGCCTTTTGCCCGCGCCCGTCTCGATGCGGAATTGTCGCTGGACGATCTGCAAGCCTATCGCGAACGCTTCCCGGCGTGGCGAGATGCCGATGGCTATACATTGAAGTCATAAAAAAACCCCGGTTTTCCGGGGTTTTATTTATCGCAAGTTGATTACAGATCGAAGCGATCCAGATTCATCACTTTGGTCCAGGCTGCCACGAAGTCATTGACGAACTTCTGTTTGGCATCGCTGCTGGCATAGACTTCAGCCAGTGCGCGCAGGATAGCATTGGAACCAAACACCAGATCGGCACGGGTGGCGCTGTATTTCACTTCACCGCTGACACGATCGCGGCCTTCGAACAGCTCGGCGCTCTCATCGGTGGCGCGCCATGCGGTGCGCATATCCAGCAGGTTGACGAAGAAGTCATTGCTCAATACGCCAACACGATCGGTGAACACGCCATGCTGACCGCCGTCGAAGTTGGTGCCCAGCACACGCAAACCGCCCAGCAGCACGGTTAATTCCGGTGCGCTCAGCGTCAGCTGCTGTGCTTTATCCAGCAGCAGGGTTTCGGTGGATGAGCCACCTGCGATACGACGATAGTTACGGAAACCATCGGCCAGCGGTTGCAGCACGTCAAATGACTCCACCTCAGTTTGGTCCTGACGCGCATCCACACGGCCCGGTGTAAACGGTACTTGCACCGCCACACCCGCCGCTGCAGCAGCCATTTCAATACCCACACTGCCGGCCAGAACGATCACATCCGCCAGCGACGCTTTACCAGACTCCTGCTGAATTTTTTGCAGGGTTGGCAGCACATCGTGAATCACGCTGGCGTTCACCGCCCAACCGTTTTGCGGTGCCAGTGCCAGACGTGCACCGTTGGCCCCGCCACGTTTGTCACCGCCACGGAAAGTGGAAGCAGATGCCCAGGCAGCAGAGACCAGTTGGCTGGCGCTGAGACCGGAAGCAGCAATCTTCGCTTTCAGATCGGTGATCTCATCAACGGTTGGCTGGTGGATCGCGGCAGGCAACGGGTCCTGCCAGATCAGATCTTCTTTTGGCACTTCCGGGCCGATGTAACGCGCTTTTGGCCCCATATCGCGGTGGGTCAGTTTGAACCAGGCACGGGCAAAGGCTTCATTGAACGCCTGTGGATCGTTGAGGAAACGGCGGGAGATCTTGCCGAACTCTTCGTCAAAACGCAGCGTCAGATCGGTCACCAGCATGGTGGGCTTGCGCTTTTTCTCGGGATCGAACGGGTCTGGAATGATCGCTTCCGCATCCACCGCTTCGAACTGGATCGCGCCTGCTGGGCTGTGTGTCTGTACCCATTCGTATTTGAACAGGTTCTCGAAGAAGTAGTTGCTCCACTGGGTAGGCGTCTGCGTCCACACCACTTCCAGACCGGAGGTAATCGCATCCGCACCGGCACCGCTGCCGTAGCTGCTGCTCCAGCCGAGGCCCTGCGCTTCAATTGGCGAGGCTTCTGGATCAACACCCACGTGGCTGGCGGCAGCCGCACCGTGGGTTTTACCCAATGTATGACCACCGGCAATCAGCGCGACGATCTCTTCATCGTTCATGCCCATATTGCCGAAGGTGGCGCGAATCGCTGGTGCCGCTGATTTCGGATCGCCGCTGGCTTCCGGGCCTTCCGGGTTGACGTAGATCAGGCCCATTTCGGTGGCACCCACCGGCGCATTGGCAAGACTTTCTGGGTGGCGATGCGCCAGCCATTCAGTTTCGTTACCCCAATCCACATCCAGATCCGGTTCCCACACGTCTTCACGTCCGGCACCAAAACCAAAGGTGCGGAAGCCGGCATTTTCCAGCGAGACGTTACCCGCCAGAATATAGAGGTCGGCCCAGGAAATTTTCTGACCGTATTTCTGTTTTACCGGCCACAGCAGGCGACGTGCTTTATCGAGGCTAACGTTGTCTGGCCAGGAGTTAAGCGGCGCGAAACGCTGCTGCCCACGGCCGGAACCGCCACGACCATCCACGGTGCGGTAAGTACCGGCACTGTGCCACGCCATGCGAATGAACAGCCCAATATAGCTGCCCCAGTCGGCTGGCCACCAGGATTGAGAGTCGGTCAGAATAGCGCGGATATCCGCTTTTAACGCCGGGTAATCCAGCTTGCTGAACTCGTCGCGGTAGTTGAAGTTTTCACTGAGAGGATTGGAACGGTTGGAGTGCTGATTTAACAGGTCGACACGTAACATATTTGGCCACCAGTCGCGGTTGGTTGTTCCGCTCCCCGCGCCACGTGCCAGTACGCTTTTTTCTTCAGACGCCCCGTGATGAAAGGGGCACTTACCTGACGCTGCTGCATTATCGTTATTGTCGTGCGTGCTCATTTTTCGGCTCCGTTTGCTTCACATTGTCCGGTAAAGATAACCGTACCTTGTGAAAGAATATATTTGGATGAACCGAAGGTTTTGATAGTTTCTGTCTTTCAAGCGCAGCGTGTGACATGGCGCACAGAAAGTAGGGCTTTATCGTCAGCTGCGCATAATTTCGTCACTAAAACAGGTGTCGTTTGCAGCCAGTTGTCCCTAAATGCGCACCCTGCAGTCACTGGAGTGTTGCAGGGTCGCCATTTAGGGTGGCCGTGACAAAATTAGCTGCCGCGATAGGTTGACCACGACCACGGTGAGATCAGAAACGGCAGATGATAATGGCTGCCCGCCGAACCAATCACAAAATCAATCTGTGCACTGACGTACAGCGCATCGCGTCCGTCAGCAGCGAAATAGTCACCGATCTCTGCGGTCAATCGATAATGGCCCGGTGCTAACGGCTCGGGCGTTAAATCTTTAATACGGCCATCGCTATCGGTTTCCCCCTCCGCTATCGGCAACCAGCCTTCCGGGCTGTTCTGCTCCAGGGATATGGCCACGCCGATAGCGGGTTTACCCAGCGCGGTATCCAGAATGTGAGTGGTAATGGTGCTCATACAATGCTCTCCTTAAGCCGTAACAGGGTGATTTCACGCAGTTGCGTCAGCGCTTCCTGCTGCTCTGTCTCTGCATCATTGTTGAGCCTGCGCTGCAATTCCGCCAGCATCTCCTCGCCACTCCGCCCTTTGGCACGAATCAAAAACACCCGGTTGAAGCGCTTTTCATAGGATTGATTGCCCGCCAGCATGGCAAATTGCAGCGCGCCATCGGCCTGCTGCATCGCCGACTGCTCATTGCGTGACAATACTGCCTCTTTGCCCGCGCCCGCGGCTTTTTCACCAATACGGGGGTGAGCGCGTAATGCTTGTTCCAGTTCGGCACCTTGCCAGCGCTTTGCCAGTGTTTCGGCGGTCGTATAGAGCGCTTCCACATCCGCAAAAGGCCGTGCGGCCACCAGCGCCTGCTGCCAGTCAGGAATTGCCACGCAGTGGGCTATCGCTGTGTGTGCCTCATTGGGCGTGGCATCGTTAAACACCGCTAACTCCATGCAACGGCTCCTTAAGCCTGTGCCAGATCGTTGACCGCTTGCAGATAAGCCTGCACGCCCAATGCCACATCGGCTACCTGTACGGACTCGGCTGGATGATGGCTAATACCGCGATAGTTGCGCACGAACAGCATACCCACTGGCCAGCGATCGGCGATCGCAATCGCGTCGTGCCCTGCGCCGCTTGGCAAAGAAACGCTGCGGCCCTGTACGGTTTCCACCGCGTGGCTCAGCGCCTGTTGCAAACGTGCATCACAGGCGGTTGCCGCAATACGGTAATACTCGCTAGCGGTAAAAGTCAGTCCACGCCGCAAGGCAATCGCTTCGGCTTGTGTCAGCAGCGCGGACAACAGGCGCTCCAGCGGCTCATCCTGCGGCCCACGCACATCCAGTGAAAACTGCACTTCACCGGGGATAACATTCACGGCGCCCGGCAAACAGCTCAGGGTGCCGACCGTGGCCACCAGTTGTGGATCTTGCTCGGCAGTGGTGTGCTCAACAAACACCATCCACTCGGCGGCGGCGGCCAGTGCGTCTTTACGATGGGTCATCGGCACCGTGCCAGCGTGGCCCGCTTCACCGATAAAGCTGCAATTCAAACGACGCGCGCCGTTAATCGCGGTCACCACGCCAAGCGCCAAATCTTCCTGTTCCAGACACGGCCCTTGTTCTATGTGCAGTTCAAGGTAAGCCGCAATGTCGTTGACGTCGCGTGCTGCCTGCAAAATGTTGGCAGCGTCCAGACCGAGATCCTGCATCGCTTCCGCCACAGTTATACCGTTTCCATCCGGATGCGTTACCCAACTCTCGGGCCATGTGCCGGTAATACCCCGGCTGCCCAACAGCGTGATGCCAAAGCGCGTGCCCTCTTCATCGCCGAACCCGACAATCTCAATCGCCAGCGGTAAGCGCAGCTGACGATCGTGCAGCCACTGTACGGTTTCAATAGCACTCAGCACACCCAGCATGCCGTCATAGCGCCCGGCATTGCGCACCGTGTCCAGATGAGAGCCCAACAGCAGCGCCTGCGCGCCGGGTTCAGCAGACTCATAACGACCACAGATATTGCCCACAGCATCTTGCCAGGTGGTCATGCCGGCCGCCTGCATCCATTCTGCCACGCGGGCGTTGGCGCGGACCTGTTCAGGCGAGAGATAGACACGCGTCAGACCATCCTCACTTTCACTGATTTCAGCCAGGGCATCGCAGCGTGCCATGACGCGGGTAGCGGCGGACTGCGCCTCGCTGGCGGTCATCAGGCTTTTGCTCATGCGTGGCTCCCGTAATGATCCCACGCCGCCTGCATGGCCGCGCCTTGTATCGAACGGTAACCCACATGGTTCAATACCGCTTCCAGCGCGCTCAGGGTTTGCATCACGCAATCTTTGCGCGCGTTGTAGCCCATGGTGCCGATGCGCCACACTTTGCCGTGTAGCGGACCAAACGAGGTGCCGATCTCAATACCAAAATCTTCCAGCACCAATTTGCGCACCTGGTCGCCATTCACGCCCTGCGGGATCACCACACCGAGCACGTTGTTCATTTTGTGTTTCAGGTCGCCAAAGGTTTCGAGGCCCATGCCCTGAATGCCTTTCAGCATCGCCTCGCCGTGCAACTTATGACGTGCAATGCCGTTATCCAGCCCTTCCTGCATCATCAAACGCGCGCACTCACGTGCACCAAACAGCGCGGTGGTGGCTTCGGTATGGTGGTTCAGACGTTCCGGCCCCCAGTAATCCATGATCATGCCGAGATCGAAATAGTTGGAATAAATCATCTCCTCATCACCATCCTGATGATCCGCGGTACGGATGCCCTCTTCCACACACTTACGTTTGCGGATCACCGCTTCCATCTGCGGGCTGAGGGTGATCGGAGAAGTACCCGACGGACCGCCAAGGCACTTCTGCATACCGGCAGAGACCGCATCCAGTCCCCAGGCATCGGTTTCCAGCACGTTACCGCCCAGTGAAGCTGTGGCATCGGTATAGAACAGCACGCCATATTTCTGGCAGATGGCGCCGAGTTGTTCCAACGGCTGCAGCATGGTGGTGGAAGTATCACCCTGCACCGTCAGCAGCAGGCGCGGCTGCACTTTTTTGATCGCGTCTTCAATTTGATCGGGGGTGAACACTTCGCCCCACGGCACTTCAATAGTGTGCACTTCGGCGCGGCAGCGGCGGGCAATCTCACACAGCAGATGGCCAAAGCGGCCAAACACCGGCACCAGCACTTTGTCGCCCGGACGGATAGCCGAGAGCAGAATCGCTTCGATACCGGCGCGCGAGGTGCCGTCAATCAACATGGTCCAGCGGTTTTCGGTACGAAATACACCACGATACAGCGCCATCACTTCATTCATGTAGTGCGTCATCGCCGGATCGTACTGACCCAGCAGCTGGCTCGACATGGCGCGCAGGACACGCGGATCGGCGTTGATAGGACCAGGGCCCATCAGCAGGCGTTGTGGTGGATTTATTTGCGAAAACTGACTGATATCCATGTGCTATTCCTTTTGAAGACTTAAAGACGGACGGTGGAGATAAACTGTTTAAGCTCGGCGGTCTGCGGGTTGGCAAACAGCGTTTTGCTGTCACCCTGCTCCCAGACGCGGCCCTGATGCATAAACACCACGCGATCGCCCACATCACGGGCGAAGTTCATTTCATGGGTAACGAGGATCAAGGTCATGCCCTCGGCAGCCAGCTGTTCCAGCACCTTCAGCACTTCACCCACCAGTTCAGGATCGAGCGCTGAGGTGATCTCGTCACAGAGTAATACTTTCGGCTGCATTGCCAGCGCACGGGCAATCGCCACACGCTGTTGTTGTCCACCGGATAAATTGGCCGGGTAGTAGTTGATGCGTTCGCCAAGGCCGACCTTTTCCAGCATCTGCGTGGCCAGCTCGCGACATTCGGCTTCGCTCTTCTTCAGTACCCGGCGCGGCGCCAGCATCACGTTTTCCAGCGCGGTCATGTGCGGGAACAGGTTGAAGTTCTGGAACACCATGCCCACCGAGCGGCTGATTTCACGCGCCTGGGATTCACGGTCGGTGATCGTCATACCGCCGAGTTTGATGCTGCCTTCCTGGTAGCCTTCCAGCCCGTTCATGCAGCGCAGCAAGGTACTTTTGCCCGAGCCGCTGCGGCCGATGATCGAAATCACCTCGCCGTTGTCGATATCCAGATCGACACCTTTCAGGACGTGGTTGTCGCCGTAGTACTTCTGGACCTGATTAATGGTGATGAGCGGCATTGAATTTTTTCTCCAGGTACTGGCTGTAACGCGACAGCGGATAACACATCAGGAAGTAACCCAGCGCCACCAGGCCAAATACCTTAAAGGGCTGATACGTCACATTGTTCAAAATAGTGCCGGCTTTCGTCAGCTCGACGAAACCGATAATCGAGGCCAGCGCGGTGCCTTTAATCACCTGAACGGCAAAGCCTACGGTCGGCGCGATGGCGATGCGAATCGCCTGCGGTGCCACCACGCGAAACAGCGTTTGACCAAAAGTCAGGCCGAGGCAACGCGATGCTTCCCACTGGCCTTTCGGCAGCGCACGAATACTGCCGTGCCAGATATCCACCAAAAATGCGCTGGTGTAGAAAGTTAATGCCAGCGAAGCGGCGGTCCAGGGCGCCACATCAATGCCAAACAGCCCGACGCCAAAGAAGGCGAGGAACAGCTGCATCAACAACGGCGTGCCCTGAAACAGTTCGGTGTAGCAGCGAATCAAGCGCGTCAACCATGGGCGCTTCAGCAGGCGTAAAAACAGCAGCGGTAAGGTCACCAGCGTGCCGCCAAAGAAGGCCACCAGCGACAGTAAAATCGTCCAGCGCGCCGCCAGCAGCAGGTTGCGCAGGATGTCCCAGTCAGTAAAGGTTGTCATGCGGGCTGCGCTCCAAACCATTTACGCCCCAGCGCCAGCAGCAGCTGTCGCATGGCAATCGACAACGCCAGGTAGATCAACGTGGTCACCAGATAGACTTCAAAACTCAAGAAAGTGCGTGACTGAATCAGGTTGGCGGCGAAGGTCAACTCTTCGTACGACACCTGCGACACCACCGATGAACCCAGCATCACAATGATGCACTGGCTGACCAGCGCCGGATAAATACGTTGCAGCGACGGCGGCAGAACCACGCGGATAAAAGTCTGCGTGCGGGTCAAGCCCAGCACACGGCCCGCTTCCCACTGCCCTTTCGGCGTCACCTGAATTCCGGCGCGGATAATTTCAGTGCTGTACGCGCCAAGGTTAATCAACATCGCCAGCAGCGCTGCTTCGCCCGCCGTCAGTTTCAGACCAAGATTGGGCAAACCAAAGACGATAAAAAACAGCTGTACCACGAATGGCGTATTACGGATCAGTTCGACATAAACGCCCCAGATGCGACTCGCCCAGCTCGGTTTGCCACTGCGCAGTGCCGCGCCGAGAATCCCCAGGCTCACCCCGCCGACGGTGGCGAGAACCGTTATCTGAATCGTGACCCACAGCCCTGCCAGTAACTCTGGCCAGTGCGGCCAGAGATCTGCAAAATTGAGTTGCCCAATCATTGCGTTATGCGCCGAGGTTGGCTGGCAGTGGGGCTTTCAGCCACTCTTCTGACAGCTTGTTCAGCGTACCGTCTTTGATGCCCTGCTCAATCAACGCGTTCACTTTACCTTTCAGCGCTGGCTCATCTTTCTTCAGGCCGATAAAGCACGGTGAATCTTTCAGCATGAACTGCGGCACCGGCGCTTTTTCTGCGTTCTGGCGTGCAATGGCAGCCACCACGAGGTTGCCGGTCGCGACATACTGCACCTGACCTGACAGGTAAGCTGACAGCGTGGTGTTGTTATCTTCATAACGCTTCACCTGCGCATCTTTTGGCGCCACATCGCTCAGCACCATGTCTTCCACCGCACCACGCGTCACACCAATTGATTTACCGCTTAACGCTGCAGCATCTTTCAGTGGCTCACCTTTCGGGCCAAACACCCCAAGGAAGAACGGCGCGTAAGCACGGCTGAAATCGATCACTTTCTCGCGTTCGGCGTTTTTGCCCATGCTGGAGATCACCAGATCCACTTTATCGGTTTGCAGATAAGGCACGCGGTTGGCGCTGGAGACCGGCACCAGCTGCAACTTCAGTTTCATCTGCTTCGCCAGGTACTTGGCCATGTCGATGTCATAGCCTTGTGGCTGTAAATCGGTACCGACTGAACCAAACGGCGGGAAGTCCTGCGGCACCGCAATGCGGATGACGCCACGCTTCTGAATGTCTTGTAGCTGATCGGCCATCGCACTGCCGACCTGAGCCATCAGCAATGCTGCGCCTGCGACTGCCAGTAAAACTTTTTTCATTATGCACCCCGGTGAGTTTATCGTGAAACAAAAGATTCTTGATAAAACGATTTGCAACTAATGTGCCAACCGCAGGGTGTGGGGCGCAAAGGGAAGAAAAACGAATAAACACGGAGTTTAAGGCGATAAAAATGGGCATTACGCCCGTATTAAAACCCGATCAAAAAAGGTGCAAAGCACCAAAGTGGTGCCCACTATCGGTGTTCCAGTTCATCCAGGTGCTGATAAAGATCGGCAATTTGATGAATACGCTGACGACCTTGCGACAGCATTTCATGCAGCAGTGCATTTGCCAGCAGGTTGATCAGACTCATCGCCGAGGCATAGCTATCAAAGGCGGAGACGCTATCGAGCGGCGCGCATAGCTGCCAGTGTGCCAGGGTGATAATGCCCTGTGCCTGCGGCTCGCACAGCGCCAGCACCGGGATGTTGCTCTGCTGTAGCTGCTGCATCAGCGGGCGGATGATACGTGGACGGCGGCGGAAGGCCATCACGACCACAATATCTTCCGCTGTGATATCCACCAGCTCCTCGCCCAGCGTCTGGCCGGGTTGTGGTAACACATGTACCTGCGGACGCGCCTGCATCAGCTGCTGACGCAGGTGCAATGCCACCGGATAGGCGTTACGCATGCCGATAATAAACACCCGCTTTGCAGCACCCAGCGCCTGAATCACTTCGCCAAACTGCTGCGGGTCGATGCTGTTCACCCACTGCGTCAGGTTGGCCATCTCCTGCTTGTAATGACGCGACAGTAAGGTATTGCCCTGCACTGCATCGCGATTGTCGGTGAGGGGCATCCCGCTCTGACGCAGCGTACGCAGCTCATCACGCATGTCCTTGTATTTCTCATAGCCCAGACGTTTAAACAGGCGGCTGACTGTCGCCTTCGATACCCCGCTCAGCCGCGCCAGCTCGGCGCTGTTGTAGCTGATCAGGTCATCAAAATGGTCAAATACAAAATCGGCAATACGCTGCTCCTGCGGCGACAGTTGCGGATAGTGACTGCGAAGGCGTTCATCAAGCTGTTTCATCATTGGTCCTGTAACTTTCGTTTCATCACAAGCTAGCACAAATCGATCCACATTGATGTCCGACCAAAACTGGAACAGCTCTTGCTTAGATCACCTCACGGATTTGTAGGGGCTCCCATTACGGCGACCACTAACCCAATCCCCCTACAAAAGAATCAATGATGAAGAGTTCACTATGATACAGAGCAACATGGCCCCGCTCGGCATGGCCGTCACCCCACATCATCTCGCCAGTGAAAGCGCACTGGCGGTTTTACGCGAAGGCGGCAACGCGATTGAAGCGATGGTAGCGGCAGCGGCCACTATCGCGGTTGTCTACCCGCACATGAACGGCTTGGGTGGCGATGGGTTTTGGTTGGTCGTGCCGCCCAATGGCGATCCTATCGCTATCGATGCCAGTGGCGCAGCAGGCTCACTCGCCCACCTCGACTTCTATCACGGCGAAAGTCACATCCCGCATCGCGGCCCCAAAGCCGCGTTAACCGTGGCGGGCACGGTGAGTGGCTGGCAGGAAGCGTTAACGCTGGCTGAAGAGCTGGGTTCTGCGCCGTTGCCGTTAGCCCGTTTGCTGCGTGACGCCATTCGCTATGCTGCCGATGGCATTCCTGTTACCGCATCGCAGGCTGCAGCCACTGCCGCAAAGCAACATGAATTGCTTGATCAACCCGGCTTCGCTGCGACCTTCATGCCTGACGGCACCGTGCCTGGTGCCGGTAGCCGTTTTACCCAGCCCGCGCTTGCCAATACACTTAGCGTGTTGAGTGAACAGGGTCTGGAGAGTTTCTATCGCGGCGAACTGGCCCACCATCTGGCACGTGAAATGACCGCGCTGGGTATGCCGATCACCCTGGAAGATCTTCAGAAACAGCACGCGCGCCGCTGCACGCCGCTACATCTGGCACACAGCGAAGGCGACATCTGGAATATGACGCCTCCGACGCAAGGTTTGGTGTCGCTGGCCATTCTGGGCATCACCGACCGGTTGAACATGGCAGAGGCGGATGAGGCACAAACTGTGCACCGCATTGTTGAGGCCACCAAAAAAGCCTTTGCCTTGCGCGACGAACACATCACCGATCCGCGCCATATCGACTTCAATGTGCAAGACCTGCTCGATGCCGATCATCTTTCCACACTGGCAACGCAAATTAATGACCAACAAGCCGCGCCGTGGGGAACCGGGCGAGGTCCTGGCGATACCGTATGGATGGGGGTGATGGACAGCAGCGGGCTGGCCGTTTCCTTTATCCAGAGCATTTATCACGAATTTGGCAGCGGCGTCGTGCTACCGGGTACAGGCATTACCTGGCAAAACCGCGGTGCAGCCTTTAGCCTGCAACCGGGCCATCTGCTGGCACTAAAACCCGGTAAACAACCGTTCCATACCTTAAATCCAGCGGCTGCGCGCCTGAAAGATGGTCGCACGATGGTTTACGGATCAATGGGGGGCGATGGCCAACCACAAACGCAGGCAGCAATTTTTACCCGCCACGTAATTCAGGGACAGCCACTTCAACAGGCGGTCAGTGCACCGCGCTGGTTGTTGGGGCGAACCTGGGGACAATCCTCGGACTCTCTCAAACTCGAAGCGCGTATGTCAGCAGAAACGGTGCAGCAGTTGCGCGAACTCGGTCATGACGTTGAGCTGTTGCCTGATTTCAGCGAAGTCGTCGGCCACGCTGGCGCCATCGTCAGACACAATAACGGCATGCTGGAAGGTGCCTTCGATCCACGTAGCAACGGCAGCGCAGCCGGCTTTTAAAGGAAACCATCATGCATTCGCAACCGGACTGGGCGGCTTATATCGCTCAAATGGAACAGATTCTGGCTCTGGAGCTGGAAGAAGCACGTCGCACTGAATTGCTGGTGCAGTTCAATCGCATCGCCGCCATGGCTGAACCGCTCATGGCTTTCCCGCTGGATGACCGGCTGGAAGTGGCAGGAGTGTTTCATCCATGAAACTGGCATCGTTATCCATCAAAGCGCTCAATCATGCGCTGAATCAAGGTGATATTAGCGCCCGTGAAGTGGCGCAACAGACGTTGAACGCCATTGAACAGCACAATCCTGCACTCAATGCGTGGACCGAAGTCACCGGTCAGCGTATGTTGCGCGAGGCGGATCAGGTCGATTTGCAACGCCAGCGCGGTGAAGTATTGCCTGTGCTGGCGGGTATTCCTTATGCGGTTAAAAACCTGTTTGATGTCGCCGGTCACAGTACCCTTGCTGGTGCCAGCTTATTCAGTGAACGTGCAGCGGCCCGCGAAGATGCGTGGGCGGTGAGTCGACTGCGTCAGTCCGGTGCACTGCTCTCCGGCATGCTGAATATGGATGCCTACGCTTACGGCTTTACCACCGAAAACACCCATTATGGCCCGACCCATAATCCGCGCGATTTGAGCCGCGTTGCCGGTGGTTCCTCCGGCGGCTCGGCGGCGGCCGTCGCGTCAGGCTTAGTGCACTTCTCACTGGGCACCGATACCAATGGTTCGATCCGCGTGCCGGCCTCGTTGTGCGGTATCTATGGACTCAAACCGACCTTTGGTCGCTTATCGCGCAGTGGCAGCCATCCTTTTGTCGCCAGCCTCGATCATATCGGTCCGTTTGCTCGCTCGGTGGAAGATTTGAGTCTGGTGTACGATGCGCTGCAAGGTCACGATGCCAGCGATGCTTTCCAGGCTGCGCAGGCGAAGGAACCGGCCAGTGACGGATTAGTAAAAGGCGCAGAAGGCATACGTAGCGCAGTGTTGGGTGGTTTCTTTTCGACCTGGTGCAGCGAAGAAGCGCGTGCCGCCGTGCAAGTGGTGGCACAAGCGCTGGATGCCAGCGAAGCCGTCACGTTAGCCAACGCGGAAATTGCCCGTTCAGCGGCCTTTATCCTCACCGCCTCAGAAGGCGGCAATCACTATCTGCCCGCTTTGCGCAATTTTCCCGAGCAATTCGAACCGAACTCTCGCGAGCGCCTGCTGGCCGGAGCGATGCTGCCTTCCGCGTGGTATGTGCAGGCGCAGCGCTTCCGCCGTCATTTCCAACAGCAGGTGTTACCGCTGTTTGAACAATTCGATGTCCTGATTGCACCGGCGACCCCTTGCACCGCGACCACCATTGGGCAAGAGACGATTCATATTAACGGCCAGGATTTGCCGACGCGCGCCAGTATGGGCATGTTAACGCAGCCAATTTCCTTCCTCGGCTTGCCGGTCTGTACCGTGCCTTTGCAAACTGCCAGCGGATTACCGATTGGCTTACAGTTAATCGCAGCACCGTTTAAAGAACATCTTGCACTGCGCGCCGCCTGGGCACTGCAGCAGCAAGGGTTGACCCTGCCACAAACTACCCTGATGGATGCGTAACCATGACACCTGAACATATTGATCGTCCTGCTGTGCTGGCTGAGGTGACCGCTGCGTTTTACCGCTATGAAGAAGCGCTGGTAAGCAACAATGTTGATGTGCTGGATGAACTTTTCTGGCACGACGATCGTACCGTGCGTTTGGGCGCAGGGGAAAATCTGTATGGCATTGATGAGATCCGTGCATTTCGCGCTGCCCGTCCATCGAAGGGATTGGCGCGCACGCTACGTAATACGGTGATCACCACCTTTGGAGATGACTACGCGGTGTGCAGCACTGAGTTTACGCGTGAAGGCGTGGAGAAGATTGGTCGCCAGCAGCAAACATGGGTGCGCATGCCTTATGGGTGGCGGATTGTCGCGGCGCAGGTGAGTTTAATGAGCTAGCGGGGTAAACCGGCGCTCGTCAGTAAGACTTAACTCGCGTGGTCAGGGCCGGTACGACAGTTCATGTCGTACCGGCCAAATGTGTCGGCGCGGAGTATCGCTGGTCGTTAAACAGCAGGAGCCGGGTGCGTCTCCATCCAGTGATCAGCGATTTGCTGGCGCGTACAAACCCACACATTCTCATGCTGCTGGATATGGTCAAGGAAACGCTGCAAGGCACGGAATTTGCCCGGGCGGCCGAGCAGTCGACAGTGCATGCCAATCGACATCATCTTCGGCGCGGTGTCGCCCTCTTCATACAACACATCAAAGGTGTCACGCAGATAGACAAAGAACTGCTCGGCGGTATTAAAACCCTGTGGCGAGGCGAAGCGCATATCGTTACATTCCAGCGTATAAGGAATGATCAGATGCGGTTTCACCGTGCCATCCTGGCAGGTCACCTGCGTCCAGAACGGAAGATCGTCGCCGTAATAATCGCTGTCATAACTGAAGCCACCGTTCTCCACCACTAAGCGGCGGGTGTTGGGGCTGTCGCGGCCGGTGTACCAGCCGGTAGGCGCTTTACCAAAGAGATCGCGCAGTACATCCACCGCCTGCTGCATGTGCTGACGTTCGGTTTTGGCATCCATCGACTGATAATGGATCCAGCGCCAGCCATGGCTGACTACGTCGTAATCCGCGACTTTGATGGCGTCCACAATCTCCGGATGACGCGCCAGCGCCATCGCCACGCCGAAAACCGTTAATGGCAATCCGCGCTTCTGGAACTCGTTGTGAATGCGCCAAAAGCCTGCGCGCGAACCGTATTCATAGAGAGAATCCATCGACATATGGCGGTCGGCGTAACTGGCGGCGCCAATGATATCGGATAGGAATTGTTCAGATCCTGCATCGCCGTGCAGCACATTGTTTTCTGCCCCCTCTTCATAGTTGAGGACAAACTGCACCGCCACTTTCGCGTTGCCCGGCCACTGTGCGTGCGGCGGATGGTTAGCATAACCAATCAGGTCACGCGGGTAGTTTTTGTTGAAGCTGTACTCTTTCTTTTCAGATACATCGCTCATTCTGTAAATTCCTTAGTCAGTCCTCAACCAGCACTTAGTTTAGGTGCTGAAATGCGCCGCTGAGCGGTTTTTCGATCGGGTAATCTAAATCGCCATGTTTACTGGTACCAAAGCCCAGCGCCACCAGTGATTCCACCATTTTTACCGCAGCGCTGACGCCATCAATCACCGGCAGACCCAGCTCTTTCGTCAGCTCCTGTGCCAGTGAGGCCATACCGCCACAGCCCAGCACTATCGCGCCGCTGCCATCTTCTCGCTTCGCCTGAATGCAACGCTGGCGCACTTTTTCCTGCGCCACACCGCTGCCATCTTCCAGCGCCAGCACCGGGAGATCGATAGCGTGCAACGCCGCACAATGATGGCTAAAGCCATATTGTTGCAGCAGATGGCGGGCAATCACCAGGGTACGCGGTAGCGTGGTGACGATTGAAAAGCGTGTCGCCACCAGCGTTGCCGTGTGCATCGCGGCTTCCGCAATGCCGATCACCGGACCGCTGGCCAGTTCACGCGCGGCCAGCAATCCCGGATCGCCGAAACAGGCAATAATGTGGCCACTCACGCCCTGTGCTTTGCCGACCCTGACCTGTTCCAGTACGCCAATCGCCGCAATGGCTTCATCGAAGTGCCCTTCAATCGAAGGCACCCCCTGGCTCGGACACACCGCCAGAATTTCAGTTCCTGGTGCCGCTACCGCACGTGCGGCTGCACCGATGGTTTCTGTCATCGCCAGGCTGGTATTGGGGTTGATCACCTGAATCAGGCTCATGATGCGGCTCCATTGTGACCGGAAAATAACCGGGTGAAGTCGGGTAAGGTTTCGCCGCTGCGCTCAAAATGCAGGCTGGCCACGATGTGTTGGAAGTGATGCTGTAAGGCTGCGGTGAGCGCGGGAAGATCTTTCTGCCGCAGTAGCTCCACCAGCCGATCGTGATGATCGCAACGACACCCGCGTTGCCAGGGCGCACCATAGGCGGCAATCACTAATGATGAGCGCTGTGTCAGGCGCGTCACCATATCCGTCAGCACCTGATTACCGGAAATCGCCTGTAGCTGAATATGAAAAGCCGCAGAGAGCCGAATTGCCGCCGCACCATCGTGCTGTTCGTGAGCCTGCTGCTCTTCCTCAATGAGTGTGCTCAGGGCAGCAAGGTGTGGTGGCTGAACGTGAGCCAGCACCGCGGGCAAATTGGCGCACTCGAGTAAGCTGCGTGTGGCAAAGATATCGCGCGCCTCGTCAACGCCCGGCGTGGCCACTTGTGCACCACGCCTGGGCGACAAGGTGATCATTTGCACCGCCGCGAGGCGTTGTAGCACCTTGCGAATGCCGGTACGGCTCACACCAAAAGCTTCTGATAGCGCCTCTTCTGGCAATTTGCTGCCCGGTGGCAGCTGATGTTCCACAATGGCGGTGAGTAATGCCTGATAGATGGGTTCGTCGCGATCATTCAGATCGGCAGCCGTTTTCTGGCCTGTTTCGCTCTTCATTACCTGCTCCGGTAAGTGTCTGTGCACAGCACATCGTATACGTGAAATTAATTTTTTGTATACAAGAAATCAATTCTGGCCTGGATCCTGCAATACCGTTTCACGCTGTGATTATTTTTCCCATGTTGTTAGAGGAGCAGGTTTCATGCCAAATCATTCTGAAGTGACCTCCGGGGTGGCCTCTGGCGCCAACGCCCACTACAGTCCACGCCTGTGTAATGAAGATCTGGCGCCCACGCGCGACCAGAACTGGTCGTGGTATAACATTTTCTCTTTCTGGATGTCGGATGTGCACAGCATGGGTGGCTATGTGGTCGCCGCCAGCTTCTTTACGTTGGGACTGGCGAGCTGGCAGGTGCTGCTTTGTCTGCTGGTAGGTATCTGCATCGTACAGTTGTGTGCCAATCTCGTCGCCAAACCGAGCCAGATGGCGGGCGTGCCTTACGCGGTGATTTCACGTCAGGCATTCGGCGTGTTCGGTGCCAATATCCCCGCGGTGATTCGCGGCCTGATCGCTTTCGCCTGGTATGGCATTCAAACCTATTTAGCGGCTAATGCGCTGATGCTGGTACTGCTGAAGTTCTTCCCTTCATTAAGCGGGATGACGCAAAGCAGCTGGCTGGGGTTGTCTCAACTGGGCTGGTGCTGCTTCGGCGTGATGTGGTTCCTGCAGGCGATGGTGTTCTGGCACGGCATGAGCGCGATTAAACGCTTTATCGATGTGGCGGGTCCGGCTGTCTACGTGGTGATGGTGGCGCTAGCGGGCTGGATTGTATACAAAACCGGCTTTGACGGTATCTCCTTTACGCTGGCCAGCAAGCAGTTAAGCACTGGTGAGCAAACCTGGCAGATGATCACCGCCACCGCATTAGTGGTCTCTTACTTCTCTGGCCCATTACTCAACTTTGGTGACTTCTCTCGCTACGGTAAAAGCATGGGGGAAATCCGCCGGGGGAACCGCTGGGGCCTGCCGTTTAACTTCCTGCTGTTCTCGATTGTCACCGTGGTGATCGTGTCAGGTACCCAATCGCTGTTCGGCCGCATGATTACCGATCCCATTGAGACCGTGAGCATGGTTGGCAATGATGTCGCCGTCGCGATTGGTTTACTCACCATGATTATCGCCACTATCGGCATCAACATCGTGGCGAACTTTGTTTCCCCGGCTTTCGACTTCTCAAATTGCTCACCGCAGAAAATCAGTTTCCGTACCGGTGGAATGATTGCCGCAGTGGGTTCTGTTCTGCTGACGCCATGGAATCTGTTCCAGTCACCGGAGTTGATTCATTACACGCTGGATGTGCTGGGCTCCTTTATCGGCCCGCTGTTTGGCATTTTGGTGGCCGATTTCTATCTGATTAAGCGCAGCAAGGTTTACGTTGACGACCTGTTTGATGACACACCAAAAGGACGCTACTGGTATCGCGGGGGCTTTAACCCAAAAGCGATTGCCGCACTGCTGCCGTCGGTAGGTATTTGCCTGGTGATCAGCTTTATTCCGTCACTGCATGCCGTGGCAAACTTCAGCTGGTTTATTGGTGTGGCATTAGGTGCAGGTTGCTATCGCTGGCTGGCTCGCGCCGATCGTGAAGTCTCAGTGGGCACCTATCGTCAGGAAGTGGCGGTGCAGAAGGATTGATCTGGTGATCAGGTTGGCGCCGATGCCAGCCTGAAAAAGCAAAAAGCCGATGCATTTCTGCATCGGCTTCTTTAATGATTGGCGGAACGGACGGGGCTCGAACCCGCGACCCCCTGCGTGACAGGCAGGTATTCTAACCAACTGAACTACCGCTCCGCGCTTTGTTCCCCGTCGAGAACGAGGCGAATATTAATGGCAGCCTTATGAACCGTCAATGCTTTTTCTGAGGGAATGAATCGTTTGCCCATTTTTTCAGCTTTACGTTGCTTTTCCACGCAAAATCAGCCCATTCAGGCCCGCCACAGGCAGCTTCCGCCCTTCTTCAACACTAAATCCAGACGGCTTTCATGTGCGATAATCTCATCATCGCTGGCGTTGACCACGCGTAATCCTGAACTCGGACGCACGATGCGCTGAATGTTATCGCCGGTATTTTGGCTGCTCTGATCGCCTTCCGCCGAGAAAGCCAGCGAAGTTTGGCCGCCCGTCATCATCAGGAACACTTCAGCCAGAATTTCGGCATCGAGCAATGCGCCGTGCAGCGTACGTTTGCTGTTGTCGATTTCGTAGCGATTACACAGTGCATCGAGGCTATTGCGCTTGCCTGGATACATTTTACGCGCCATCGCCAGGCTATCTGTCACCTGACAGAAGGTGTCGGTTTTGCCGATACCGCGCTTAAGCATGCCAAACTCATAATCCATAAAGCCGATATCGAACGACGCGTTATGGATCACCAGCTCTGCACCACGGATGTATTCGAGGAATTCATCGGCGATGTCTGCAAACATCGGCTTATCGGCAAGAAACTCATCGGCAATACCGTGAACGCCGAAAGCTTCCGGATCCACCAGCCGATCGGGCTTGAGATACATATGGAAGTTGTTGCCGGTCAGGCGACGGTTAATCACCTCAACCGCACCGATTTCAATGATGCGATGTCCTTCATAGTGCACACCGATCATGTTCATGCCGGTGGTTTCGGTATCGAGGACGATCTGGCGGTTATTTGCAGTGCTCATAGGACTCGTTTTATGTCAGACTTGGCGTTTTGTCAGAAGGAAGTCTACCAGAGATGCGCAAACAGGTAGAAATATTCACCGATGGATCCTGCCTGGGCAATCCCGGCCCCGGCGGTTACGGTGCCATTTTACGTTATGGCCCACATGAAAAAGAGTTCAGCGCCGGTTATCGACTCACGACCAACAACCGCATGGAAATGATGGCGGCGATTGTGGCGTTAGAGGCGCTAACGCAGCCCTGCGAAGTGGTGCTCAGCACCGACAGTCAGTATGTGCGCCAGGGCATCACCAGTTGGATCCATAACTGGAAAAAGCGCGGCTGGAAAACGGCCGATAAAAAGCCGGTGAAAAATGTCGATCTCTGGAAGCGGCTCGATCTCGCGCTCAGCCACCATGAAATAAAGTGGGAATGGGTAAAAGGCCACGCCGGTCACCCGGAAAACGAGCGCTGCGACGAACTGGCACGCAGCGCAGCCGGTCATCCGACGCAGGATGATGTCGGCTATCAGGTCGAATCCTGATCCTTCACTTCACGAAATTGCCGGGTGGCATTCACCGTTTGTCTGACCTGCGCTTTGTTTAAGCTCTTCTTCGCTTTGGTGGGCGTTAATGGGAATGTTCGTTTGCGTGCCACCACAATGTTCAGACATCCCAGCGCGGGCAGGTGCGCACTGATTACTTTGCCGCCCTGCCGATGCCACGGCACCACTTGAAAACGGGTGCGATAGACCACTTCATAGTTGAGCAGGCTGAGCCAGTCGAGCAAGCGTACCTGGCTGAACATGCGTCCGCTCCATGGCGCACGGGCGTGCAAACCCGGGATACCTTTGCTGATCCCCAGCAAGCTGAACGGGTTGAACCCGCTGATAATCATCCAACCATCGTCAATCAGGACGCGATCCACTTCTCGTAACACGCGATGGGGATCCTGACTCCATGCCAGGGTATGCGCCATCAAACAAGCATCAATCGATTTCGCTTCAAAAGGTAATTGCGTGGTATTGGCGATCACCTGCAAGTCATCGCCCTCAATGCCCACATTTACCTGATGCGATATGGCACACTGACGGGTATTGATTTCTGCGCTGAGGCTGCCAAGTTTAAGCATATGAAAGCCATACAGCTTTCCAAGGTAAGGCTGCAACTGCTGCGTGAGTGCATCGCGAAAATAATCGCCCCATGGCATATCGCGCCAGGAGCGCGGCGCAGTCAGAACCTGGCGTGTTTTCGCTGGCTTCATGCTCTACCATCATCCTTTTTCTACGACCTGAGAGGTGTTTATGAATCTTACCAGTATTCCCGCGTTGCAGGATAACTACATCTGGACACTGACGGACGATGATAAAAACTGTCTGATCGTCGATCCCGGCGAGGCTCAACCGGTGCTGGATAAAATCAGAGTCAACAAGTGGCAACCGGTGGCCATTTTACTCACGCATCATCATCACGATCATGTCGGCGGTGTCGCCGAATTATTGCAACACTATCCCGATATCGCGGTTTACGGACCAGAGGAAACCGCGGATAAGGGGGCAAAACACATCGTCTCTGAGAATGATAAATTTACCCTGCTTGGGCTAGATTTCCGTGTCATCGCAACACCCGGACACACTTTAGGACATATCTCATATTTCAGTTCACCTTATCTTTTCTGTGGTGACACGATGTTTTCTGGCGGCTGTGGAAGATTATTTGAAGGCACAGCAGAACAAATGTTTGATTCATTTCAAAAGCTTAACCAACTCCCTGCGGACACCTTGATTTGCTGCGCTCATGAGTACACTTTATCCAATATGAAGTTTGCTGCGGCTATTCTGCCTCATGACCCGAAAATTTTGGCAAGGTATCAGCAAATTAAGGACTTACGTGCAGAAAATCGCATTACTTTGCCAACAAAACTGGCACTTGAGCGGGATATAAATTTATTTCTCCGTACGCAAGATGCTGATTTACAAAAGGCTTTGGGGACTAATGTTGCTTCCTCCCCGTTATGGCAAACTTTCGCTGATCTACGCGAGAAGAAAGACCGTTTTTGATATTTAAGGTTGTGTTGTGTGTACCCCTAACGTATAGTTGCTCGTCTTTTAAGCGAACTATTGACACACACATGAAGGCTAAAGCGATCTTACTCGCCTCGGTCTTGCTGGTAGGATGTCAGGCATCAAGGAATGACGCCAATATCCCCGTACAGCATGCACAGAGCCTGTCTTCAGCTGGTCAAGGTGAAAATGGAAAGTACGGAGATCAATTATTATCGCAGCGCTGGCAGGATGATGGAACAAGCCTCGCAGAAGATACCGATCTCTGTAATCACATTAGTGACGAGTTGAAGATGGGGATTCCGGAAAACCCCCGGATCCGCGAACAAAAAACAAAGTTTTTAAAAAATAAGAGCTATCTCCACGATGTAACATTACGGGCAGAGCCGTACATGTACTGGATTGTCGAGCAGATACAGAAACGTAAAATGCCGATGGAACTGGTACTGCTACCCATAGTGGAGAGCGCTTTTGACCCACATGCAACATCTTCTGCGAATGCCGCTGGCATCTGGCAGATTGTTGCACAAACGGGCAAAAACTATGGTTTGAAACAGAACCAATGGTATGACGGACGCCGCGATGTGGTGGCCTCGACCAAAGTTGCGCTGGATATGATGCAGCGTCTGAACGGTATGTTTGACGGTGACTGGTTGTTAACAGTGGCCGCCTATAACAGCGGTGAAGGACGCGTGCTGAAAGCGATAAAACAGAATAAGGCGCGCGGCAAGCCGACTGATTTCTGGCACTTATCGTTACCACGCGAAACCACGGTCTATGTACCTAAGATGTTGGCCTTGAGTGAAATCCTCAAGAACAACAAGCAGTACGGTATCAAATTGCCGACCCCGAACGAAAGCCGTGCTTTAGCACGTGTGGAAGTGGGACAGCAAATTGAACTGACGCAGGCTGCAGATATGGCCGGCATGTCGCTCAACAAGTTGAAGAGCTTCAACGCCGGTTATAAAAATGGCACCACTGCGCCAAACGGACCGCACTATATTATGGTGCCTAAGTCCAACGTTGCTAAACTGCGCAATTCACTGGCATCCGGTGACATTGCATCCGTGCAGCCTGTTGAAATGGCGAAAGTCAGTGCAGCAGGAAACAACTACACGGTACGCAAAGGCGACACCTTGTCAGCAATTGCTAACAAGCTTGGCGTCAGCGTCAGTGCACTGAAACAGCAGAACAACTTGCGTAGCGCTTCCGTTCGCATCGGTCAGAAATTGACGGTGGGCGGTAAAGCAACGCAGTTGGCGGATAACGGCAACAGCATCACCTACCGTGTACGTAAGGGTGATTCTTTTGCCAGTATTGCAAAACGTCATGGTGTGAACACCCAGGATGTTATGCGCTGGAACAGTGACGCTAAAGACATTCAGCCGGGCGATAAGCTCACGCTGTTTGTGAAGAATAGCGCAACACCTGATACCTAATGCGTCGAAAAGGCTGACTTTTGTCAGCCTTTTTCATTTTTATTACCTCAACGAGGTCGTGGCAACCTGTTATCTCTCTCCTCTCTCCTCATTCCCCTTCTGAAGACTTTTATCCCGATTAAAAACCCTTAGACGTGATGTTGGTCAAATATCCACCTGGAGCAACTTGTATGGTAGAAGCCAACCGATGGTGTTAACGAAAGGCGCCGCATTCGTAATTTAAATGTTACATGGCGTGCATTCACTCTATCGCTGAACCGTAAGTTCAGTGATTTGATAAACCATCGGTAGGATAAGGGTTGAGAATGAGCGATAGCCTTAACGAACAGCTTAAGGAAGCAGGTAATGCTTCAGGGCAGCAAACGAACACGACAACACCACGCTGGTTACCACGTGCCCATTCTTTATCATGGGCCATGCTGGTCATCACGACACTTGCTATCTTGATGAACTCGATAGACCGTATCATCTTACCCACCCTATTGCCGGCAATAATGAAGGATTTCAATCTTAGTGAAGTGCAGGCTGGGTGGATTAACTCGCTAAGCTTCTTCGGTACGTTATCAGGTGCGGTGCTATTTGGCCTGCTTTCCGATTATATCGGTAGCGGTTATCGCCGCTGCTATAGCTGGTGCCTGGCAGTTTTGGTGGAGATCATATCTGGTGTTGCTACAGCATTTTGCAAATCGCTGGGGGCATTTCAGGCGCTGCGTGTTTTTATGGGGATGGGTACCGGCGGCTCAGAGCCAATTAATGTGGCATTGCTCGGCGAGTGGTGGCAAAAAGAAAATCGAGGTTTCGCCATTGGCGTACATCACACCGGTTTTCCGCTTGGGCAATTCATTGGTCCGATTTTAATTGCAGCGATTTTAATGTTTGGTGATTGGCGCAATGCATTTCTGTTTATCCCTTTGATCGGATTAATCATCGTGGTATTGCAGTTGATTATAGGAACCAAAAAAAATCATCAACGCGTCTTTAATTGGATCGACGAACACAAACTGACTAGCCCGATCGAAGCCAAACCGCAGAAATCCAGCCTGAAAAATTCCTTTAGCTGCCTTAAAAACCGTAATTGCCTGATGGCGATTGCACTGGTCTTTGGTTTTATCTGGGCTGAAATGGGGATTGCAAACTTCTTAACCCTCCAACTCACACGTGAGGTCGGTTTGGACCTATCCAACGCCGCCATCATTTCGGGTGCTTCGGGCATCACCGGCTGGATTGGTCAGATCGTTTGGGGCAGTTTTTCGGATAAACGCGGGCGTAAGACATCTCTGACGATCATTATCGCGGGCTGGATCCTTGCCTGTTCGCTCTGCATTTTTATTCATTCTGCCGCACTTGCCTGGGGGATCCTGATTTTTTGGGGGCTGTTCCGCAATTCGCCCTATCCTGTTGCGTATGCGCTGCTGATTGATTCTTCACCTCATGCAGCAGCTTCGAGCCTTGGATTGATGATTGGTTTGGCGGTGGGTATCGCTGGCATTCTGGTCGCCCCTGTTAGCGGCTGGATTATCCATACGTGGGGTTTCAGCGTGCACTATGCCGTAATCGTCGGGATGCTGCTGCTTTCTTGCATTCCCCTTGCCCTGCTCAAAGAAACGGTAAATGTGAATAAGTGAGGATGACATGACAGCTCCCTGGAAACAGATTCGCAGCAGCAAAATAGTAGAACTTAGTCATTTACATCAAACCAGCATGCCCGTATGGCCGACACACCCGAAATTTATCCGTGCGGATAATGAAACTCATTCAACCGGCGATGGAAATTATAACTGCCAGATAATCATGGGGGATCATTGCGGGACTCATGTCGATGCTCCTTCACACTTTATTGAAGGCGGCAAGACAATCGAAGAGATTGATGTATGCCAGTTAATGGGCCGGGGCTTGCTGCTGGATATGCGACATATTGCGCCCTGCCACACTTTTGGTGTTAAGGACATTCAACTTTGGGAAAGGGACTTTGGCGCAATTGAGGCTGATGACATCGTCATTTTTCGCACAGACTGGCATGAAAAATGGGCTCTTAAACCCGATCACAGCGCATTTCTGCAGGATTGGCCGGGGCTTTCTGCGGAAGGTGCTGCTTATTTGATTGCAAAAGGTGTAAAGGTATTTGGCACCGATGCCCTCTCGCTCGATGCCTTTGGCAATGCAGAAAATCCCGCGCATTTAGCTGTACTGGGTAACGATAATCTTATTATCGAAAATCTGGCCAACTTAGAGATGTTGCCTGCGCACTTTTGCTTTCTTGCACTACCACTTCGAATTGAGCGCGGGTCAGCCTCGCCGGTGCGGGCGATTGCGTTCATTGAGACTTAGCGGGCAAGCGCTGTTGGCGTGAACTCGACTAACAGTGGATTGTGATCAGAAGCGCGCGTGACCAGCACAGAAGCCTCGCTAACTTTCATATCACGGTAGAAGACAAAATCTAACGGACGGCCAAACGCTTTACGCCGATGGTCATCCGTGAAATTCACTTCGTGTAATGCCATCTCTGCGGCAAAGCGATACAGCGCGTTCATGCGCTGACGGCTCCAGGCATTGAAATCGCCGGCCATGATCACCGGTCCGCGATGATGTTGAATCTGTTCGCCAATCGGCCCAAGTTGCTTGCTGTAGACATCCACACCCAGGCTGAAATTCACCGCGTGAATATTGACCACCATCAGCATTTCGCCGGTCGGCAGTGGATAGGCCGTCACCAGCGCCGATTTTGCCAGGCGTAATAAAGGTTCGCGCTCACGCAATGGACAGCAATACACAGGATGCGCAGAAGCGAGCGTCATCACGCCGGAGGGATGTTGGGGTAAGACGAAGGCAGGTACCTGATCGGCCGCCAGATAGTTACTGGTGGCGAATTTGACCAACTCAGGGGTGGTTTGTGCTTCCTGAAGTAAAACAAGGTGAGCATCTTTGCCGAAACCCTGCAGTACGGACATCCAATCAGCCCGCTGCTGCTTGAAGATATTCCATACTAAAACCCGCAATGCAGGATCCGCAGGTAACGGTGCACCAGGCGGCAGCGCCTGTCCCAGATGCAACATCGCCCCAGGCGGAAATATCCGCTCTGCAGGCTGACCCGCTGTATAACGCATTGCATATGTTTTCTTTCGCACTTTCCCGCCTGGCTGATTTACGACTACAACTTCACCTGACAGTTATAGGGATTTTAGGACAGGGTTTCAATTGGCGTTGTTAATTGTCGGAATTAGCTTCACAGCATATTACGGTAACAACCCGCCCTTTAGCGGGTTGTTGACCTCATTATTCCGTGGCAAATGCAGTACGGGGTTTGTCGAGCTGACCGCTCAGTCTTACCAGCAATAGCGCGATAAAAACAATGACAGCGCCAACCCAAGGGGTTTGAGCCAGACCGTAGTGTTCGACAATATGACCACCAACCAATGACCCTAGAGCAATCCCGATGTTAAACGCCGCGATATTCAGTCCTGACGCCACATCAACTGCACCAGGCGCATAGGACTCAGCCTTCTGCACCACATAGACCTGCAGGCCCGGTACGTTAGCGAAGGCAAAAATCCCCATTACCAGCACCGTTGCCAGCGCCATAAAGTGTGTATTAGCCGTAAACTGGAATATCAACAGCAATACCGCCAATGTGCTAAAGATCAGCGTTAACGCGGGTACAGCCCCGTGACGATCGGCCAACTTGCCACCCCAGATATTACCGATGGCGACGGAGATACCGTATCCCAGCAGAATGACACTGACCGCTGCAGGGGAAAAACCGGCCAATGACTGCATCATCGGCGCCAGGAAAGTGAAGGCGGTAAACACGCCGCCGTAGCCCAACGCGGTAATAGCATAGATTAATAGCAGGCGTGGGTTCACCATGACGCGCGCTTGCTGTGCCAAAGTGGTAACAGGTGGCTGCGCAACATTACGCGGTATCAGTACCATGCTGCTGACTAAAGCAATGACACCTAACAAGGAAACTGCGAGGAAACTTTCACGCCACCCAAAGTGCTGACCAATCAGTGTACCCAAGGGCACTCCGGTTACCAATGCCACCGTCAGACCGCCAAACATGATGGCGATGGCACTTGCAGCCTTCTCCTTACTCACCAGACTGGTCGCAATCGTTGAACCGACCGAGAAGAATACACCGTGCGCGAGTCCCGTTAGCAAGCGAGCAACGACCAACGTCTCATAGTTCGGTGCCAACCAGGCGACCAGGTTGCCCACCGTAAAAAGCACCATCAGCCCTATCAGCAGTGGCTTGCGCGGCACTTTGCCGGTTAAAGCAGTAAGCACTGGCGCCCCCACGGCGACACCAAGGGCGTAAATTGAGACCAACATACCTGCTGAAGGTAGCGTGATGTTAAGTTGTTCCGCAATCGTAGGAATAAGACCGACGATAACGAATTCTGTGGTTCCGATAGCGAAGGCGCTGATAGTCAGCGCCCAGAGTGCAAGTGGCATGATTGACTCCCATGAATGTTTTGATGGGCGTCATTATCGACTCATGCTTTAATGACAAAAAGATGCAAAGTGAGAATAGACTTTTGCCTCGGGGAGCATAATGAAAGCATCGTCGGATGAGTTGAAAGTTTTTATTGCTGTGGTCGAAAGCGGTAGTTTTAGCCGTGCGGCGGAACAACTGCTGATGGCGAATTCGGCGGTGAGCCGTACAGTTAAAAAGCTGGAGAATAAACTTGGAGTGGCATTACTCACGCGCACCACGCGTCAGCTCGCGCTCACTCAGGAAGGTGAGGACTACTTTAAACGCGTTCAGAAACTTATGCAGGAGATGTCGACCGCTGAAAATGAGCTCATGGAACGTCAGCAGGCTCCGCAAGGTCTTCTGCGCATAGACGCTGCCACGCCGGTCATTCTGCATTTGATTCTGCCGATGATTAAACCCTTCCGTGAGCGCTACCCCGACGTCACCCTGTCGCTTATCTCGTCGGAGAGCTTTATCAATCTGATTGAACGTAAAGTCGATGTAGCTATTCGCGCAGGCAACCTGACGGATTCGACCTTACGAGCACGTTTGCTGTTTATCAGCTATCGCAAATTGGTAGCAACTCCGGCTTATCTGGCGAAAAGGGGTGTCCCCCTCTCTACATCGGATTTGATAAATCATGAATGCCTTGGATTTGTAGAACCGCTGCGCCTGAACCGTTGGCCTGTGTCTGAGAATGGTCATGACCTTTATGACATCGTGCCGGGAATGTCCTCAAACAGCGGTGAAACTATTAAACAACTTTGTCTCGATGATCAAGGTATCGCTTGTTTGTCCGATTATATGGTAGACAGTGAAATCGCGGATGGGACATTTATTGAGGTGTTGGCACAACAGCGAGTACCCGTAGCGATGCCGTTCAACGCGGTCTATTACAGCGATCTGGGCGTTAGCCAACGTGCACGTGCTTTTATCGACTTTCTCAGTGAGTGGGTTAAGCAACAGCCCTGGCGAATGCAGGGCTGAATACTTCGTCACTTAATCCCAGTCCGGAGCCAACCCTTCAGGGCTAACCAACCGCTGCTGGCGATCCAGTGATGAGATGCTTTTCATATCCTCCGCATCAAGCGTTAAGTTAGCAGCATCCATATTGCTGGCCAGATTATCGCGCTTAGTTGAAGAAGGGATCACGCTGAAGCCAGATTGCATCGCCCACGCCAGAACGATTTGTGCCGGTGTCGCCTGATGTTTGTGCGCAATCGACTGGATGGTCGCATCCCTTAGTGCCTCTCCATAAGCCAGTGTCATGTAAGACGTGATGTGCATTCCTTGCTGCTTAGCAAATTCAACCACCTCGCTGTTTTGCAGGAAGGGATGGAGTTCAATCTGGTTGGTGGCAATATTTTCAATGCCAACTGCGGCAATGGCCTCTCTCATTAGCGCAATCGGGAAGTTCGATATGCCAATCTGGCGCGTCAGGCCCGCCTCTTTCGCTGCCATTAATGCCTGCATACTCTCTTTCACCGGGACTGCTGCGCCGGGTGAAGGCCAGTGGATCAATGTAAGATCAACATAATTGGTGCGCAGTTTTGACAGACTTTGCTGCAAACTCGGTATTAGCTTTTCAGCCGATAGGTTTTCGATCCAGATCTTGGTAGTAATAAAGAGTTGATGACGAGCTATGCCACTTTCAGCAATAGCCTGACCAACAGCGGCTTCATTTTCATAGATTTGGGCAGTATCGACCGCACGGTATCCGAGTTCCAGTGCCGTTTTCACGGAATGGATTACAACATCATCTTGCAGGCGAAAAGTGCCTAAACCAAAGGCTGGGATTGTCATGATTTCCTCATCGTTTGTGGATTATTGCGATGGGAAGTATTTTGGCAGCTTTATTGTTGACGAAAAATCCGCTTATAAGCAGAAGAATATTGCGTTTAAATCAATAATTAACACTGAATTTTGCACATGAAAAAGCCCTGACTTATTAAGTCAGGGCTATTCAATTAAGTGGCGGAACGGACGGGGCTCGAACCCGCGACCCCCTGCGTGACAGGCAGGTATTCTAACCAACTGAACTACCGCTCCACCGATTCTGTACCAAAATCAGAAAACCGTTCTGACTTCGTGTGTTTCGCCCTTTCAGTGTCACCTGAAAGGTCACGACTCACGAATGAGTCTTAAATTGATGCCTGGCAGTTCCCTACTCTCGCATGGGGAGGCCCCACACTACCATCGGCGCTACGGCGTTTCACTTCTGAGTTCGGCATGGGGTCAGGTGGGACCACCGCGCTAAAGCCGCCAGGCAAATTCTTGTGCTCTGTCCTGTGTCTTTTGTGCTGATGCTGCGTTGCTCTCCCTCGCGTAACTCAGTCACATACCTCAGTATGCTCCTTCGTTCCGTCCCGGTCGGCGCCTTGCCT
>NZ_SZZV01000016.1:0-134924 GCF_009829935.1 Pantoea sp. Seng
AGGCAAGGCGCCGACCGGGACGGAACGAAGGAGCATACTGAGGTATGTGACTGAGTTACGCGAGGGAGAGCAACGCAGCATCAGCACAAAAGACACAGGACAGAGCACAAGAATTTGCCTGGCGGCTTTAGCGCGGTGGTCCCACCTGACCCCATGCCGAACTCAGAAGTGAAACGCCGTAGCGCCGATGGTAGTGTGGGGTCTCCCCATGCGAGAGTAGGGAACTGCCAGGCATTAAATAAGTGAAGAAACCCTGAACGAAAGTTCAGGGTTTTTTTACGTCTGCAGATCGGCGAAATCAATACTAACAGCCACGAAGATCGCCAAAATACCGCTAAATGCGCTGCGAAAAAAGATTGAAGTGCTCCGTAAAATCCCCCATTTTTCCTCTCAAAGACTGTCATTACACCTCATCTATATGCAAAAAACGCATAGAACACCGCGTTGGTCGCGCAAAGATGTAGCATAAATAGGCGGATCAGACCTCCAAATCCCCCTTTAAACTGAAACATTTTCATAATCCGCATGAAGACTCGACATTCAGCGGATGTCAGGCTAATCTCGGGCATCTGGATGTCTAAACGTTTATACGGTTATCAGTAAGAGGTCAGTTAGCTATGCCAATCAGAATCCCCGACGAATTACCGGCAGTGAATTTTTTGCGTAATGAGAACGTGTTTGTCATGGCCTCATCGCGCGCCAGTGTTCAGGAGATTCGCCCGCTAAAAGTACTGATCCTCAACCTGATGCCAAAAAAGATCGAAACGGAAAATCAGTTCTTACGCTTACTCTCCAACTCGCCACTGCAGATCGACATACAGCTACTGCGCATCGACAGCCGTGAGTCACGCAATACGCCGAGCGAGCATCTCAATAACTTTTACTGCAACTTCGAAGATATTGAGCACGATAATTTCGATGGTCTGATCGTTACGGGTGCCCCGCTGGGATTGGTGGATTTCAATGACGTGGCATACTGGCCGCAGATTCAGCGTGTGCTGCACTGGGCGAAAGAACACGTCACATCCACGCTGTTTGTCTGTTGGGCGGTACAAGCCGCGCTGAACATTCTGTACGGCATTCCAAAGCAAACGCGTCAGAACAAACTTTCAGGCGTGTATGAACATCAAATCCTGCATCCGCATGCTTTGTTAACCCGTGGATTTGACGACAATTTCCTCGCGCCGCATTCGCGTTATGCTGATTTCCCGAGCCAGTTAATTCGCGACTATACCGATCTAGAGTTGTTTGCCGAATCTGACGCCACCGGGGCTTACCTGATGGCGAGCAAAGACAAGCGCCTGGCGTTTGTAACTGGCCATCCTGAATACGATGCGCTGACGTTATCCGGTGAATACCATCGTGATTATGATGCCGGGCTGCATCCGGAAGTACCATTTAACTACTTCCCACAAGACAATCCTGAACTGCCACCGCGTGCCACCTGGCGCAGCCACGGTAATCTGTTGTTCTCAAACTGGCTAAACTATTACGTTTACCAGATTACACCGTTCGATCTGCGTCATATGAACCCCACACTCGACTAAAGCAAAGCTCGCTTTTCTCGTTAAATGTGCCGTGACAGCCTCGTGCTGTCGCGGCATTTTTTTTGCCTTGCGCAAGCTTGTGGAATCCATTGCCTTTAATTTGAGAGTTTAAATTACATATTTATCAGTATAATAAGGCAGTTTAAATATAAAAATGGAAATAGTTTTTGAAAATAAGATAAAAATCATTATGCTCTGATCTTGCCGGTTAAAAATCACCCTACACCCGGATCCCCGTAAATGGGGACGGATCATAACAGGAGCAGCCCGCATGACAGATTCGGTTATCCACAATACGCTGACCTTCACTCAGCCCCTTACCTACGCGGAAAAGCAGCTGCTCACCCCGCAAGCCATCGACTTCCTGCACACACTGGTCGCGCGTTTTGCACCGGAACGTGAGCGCCTGCTAAAAGCACGTCAGCAGCGCCAGCATCGTTACGATCAGGGTGCCTTACCTGACTTTGATTCGGAAACCACTTCCATTCGTGAACGTGACTGGCAGGTTCGCCCGATTCCCCAATTGCTGCGCGATCGTCGCGTCGAGATCACCGGCCCGCCGGATCGCAAAATGGTGATCAACGCGCTGAATGCGAACGTCAACGTCTTCATGGCCGATTTCGAGGATTCGCTGGCACCCACCTGGCAGAAATTGATGGATGGCCAGCTGACACTGCGGGATGCGGTCAACGGCACGCTGAACTTCACCAGTGAAGCGGGCAAGATCTACCAGCTGAAATCCGATCCTGCTCTGCTGATGTGTCGTGTACGTGGGCTGCATCTGAATGAAAAACACGTTGAGTGGCGCGATCGGGCCATTCCCGGCGGGCTGTTTGATTTTGCGCTCTACCTGTTCCACAACGTTGAGGCACTGCTGGAAAAGGGGCATGGCCCCTGGTTTTATCTGCCAAAAACCGAGCATGCATCTGAAGTGGCGTGGTGGCGTGAGATTTTCCGCTTTAGCGAGGATCGCTTTGATCTGCCGCGCGGCACCATCAAAGCCACGGTATTGATCGAAACGCTGCCAGCGGTATTCCAGATGGATGAGATCTTGTGGGAGCTGCGCGATCACGTGGTGGGCCTGAACTGTGGTCGCTGGGATTACATCTTCAGCTACATCAAAACCCTGGCACAGCACGGCGATCGCATTCTGCCGGACCGCCAGCAAATCAGTATGGATCAGCCCTTCCTCGATGCCTATTCACGGTTGCTGATCAAAACCTGCCACCGCCGCGGCGCACTGGCGATGGGCGGCATGTCCGCGCTGATTCCGAGCAAAGATGCCGAGCGTAATGCGTGGGTGATGCAGAAAGTACAAGAAGACAAAGCGCGTGAAGCCGGCAACGGTCATGACGGCACCTGGGTCGCGCATCCGGGGCTGGCCGATATCGCCATGGCTGAATTCGACCGGCAGCTCGGCAATCAGCCTAATCAGCTGCAGGTCAGTCGCGATCAGGATGCACCCATCACCGCCGAACGTCTGCTGCGGCCATGTCGGGGTCTGCGCACTGAAGTGGGTATGCGCGCCAACATTCGCGTGGCGTTGCAGTACCTTGAGGCGTGGATTGGGGGTAACGGCTGCGTGCCGATTGATGGGTTGATGGAGGATGCCGCCACGGCAGAAATTGCCCGCACCTCCATCTGGCAGTGGATTCATCACAAGCAGATCCTCAGCGATGGCCAACTGGTGACCGCCGAACTGTTTGAGCGGCTACTCGATGAAGAGATGCTGGCCCTGCAACAAACGCTGGGCGAGGAGCGCTTCCGTAGCGGACGCTTTGCCGATGCCGCCGCGCTGATGGCGCAAATCACCACGGATAACGAGCTGGTTTCTTTCCTTACTCTGCCGGGCTACCGCCTGCTGCCATGAACCTGGAGATAACGCTATGAATCGTCACCAACAGATCAAACAACTGGAATCGAGCTGGAACGACGCACGCTGGCAGGGCATTACCCGCCCCTATAGCGCGGAAGATGTTATCAACCTGCGTGGCTCAGTGAATCCGGCCTGCACGCTGGCAGAGCGCGGGGCGAATAAACTGTGGTCGTTGCTCAATGGTGAGTCCACCAAAGGGTATATCAACAGCCTCGGCGCCTTAACCGGCGGGCAGGCAATACAGCAAGCCAAAGCCGGAATAGAGGCGATCTATCTCTCCGGCTGGCAGGTGGCTGCGGATGCGAATATGGCCGGGCAGATGTATCCCGATCAGTCGCTCTATCCGGCGAACTCGGTGCCGAATGTGGTCGAGCGTATCAATCAGAGCTTCCAGCGCGCCGACCAGATTCAGTGGGCGAATGGTCTGTCGCCAGAAGATGAAGGCTTTATTGACTACTTCCTGCCGATTGTGGCGGATGCAGAAGCGGGTTTTGGTGGCGTGCTCAATGCCTTCGAGCTGATGAAATCGATGATTCAGGCAGGTGCCGGTGCGGTGCACTTTGAAGATCAGCTGGCCTCGGTGAAGAAGTGTGGCCATATGGGTGGCAAAGTGTTAGTGCCCACTCAGGAAGCGATTCAGAAACTGGTGGCTGCGCGGCTGGCAGCTGATGTCATGGGTGTGCCGACGATATTGCTGGCACGCACCGATGCGGATGCCGCTGACTTGATTACCTCCGACTGTGACGAGCGCGATGCGCCGTTTATCACCGGGCAACGTACCGCTGAAGGGTTCTTCCGTACTCGCGCCGGTATTGAGCAGGCGATCAGCCGTGGCTTGTCGTATGCGCCGTACGCAGATGTATTGTGGTGCGAAACCTCGACGCCGGATCTCGAACTGGCGCAACGTTTTGCCGACGCGATTCACGCGCAGTATCCGGGCAAGTTGCTGGCCTACAACTGCTCGCCGTCATTCAACTGGAAGAAGAATCTCGACGATCGCACCATCGCCCGTTTCCAGCAGGCATTAAGCGACATGGGCTATCGCTTCCAGTTCATTACGCTGGCCGGCATTCATAGCATGTGGTTCAACATGTTCGATCTGGCACACGCGTATGCGCAGGGTGAAGGGATGCGCCATTACGTTGAGAAAGTGCAGCAGCCGGAATTTGCCGCGCGCGAAAAAGGCTACACCTTCTCCTCGCATCAGCAGGAAGTGGGCACCGGCTATTTTGATCGCATCACCAACGTGATTCAGGGCGGCCAGTCTTCCGTGACCGCACTGACCGGTTCGACAGAAGCTGCGCAGTTCTGATCAGTCTGCATGCGTACCCTACGAAAATTGCAAGACCCATTCGTAGGGTCGCCATTGATGCCGACTAAAACCGCATCGCGGACTTTCATCACGCCTGGCCCATGGATGGGCTCCCTTTGCCGGAGCGTTGCCGATGACACCGAGAGAATCTCTGATCGCCCACACCATTCTGCAAGGTTTCGACGCGCAGTATGGCCGCTTTCTGGATATCACCGCAGGCGCCCAGCAGCGCTTCGAGCAGGCCGACTGGCATGCCGTGCAGCAGGCAATGAAAGCGCGTATCCATCTTTACGATCACCATGTTGGATTGGTGACCAACCAACTGCGCATCCTCAATGATGTGTCAAACTGGGATGAAGCGTTCTGGCTGCGGGTAAAAAGCCACTATGAGACGCTGCTACCCGGTTATCCGCGCCATGAAATTGCCGAAAGCTTCTTTAATTCCGTCTATTGTCGCTTGCAGGGGCACAGCCATCTCGATCCCAATCGGCTGTTTATCTTCCCGTCGCAGCCCTATGTCGCCGCGCCGATGGCACAACGTCCATTGTCGCGGCTGTACCGTCCACAAGGCAGCTGGCATGAAGTATTAAGGCAGGTTCTGAACGATATTCCTTTGCGCTTGCCCTGGCAGGATATCACCCGCGATATCGGCTGGATCGTCCGCCACTTGCATGAACAGTTCAGCCCCGCTCAACTGGCCACCGCCACGCTGGATGTCGCCGGTGAACTGTTCTACCGCAATAAAACCGCCTGGATCGTGGCGCGATTGCAGTTGAGTGATGGCATGGTGCCTTGCTTGCTGCCCATCCAGCGCGATGAGGCGGGACGCTTGTGGATCGATACCTGCTTAACCGACAGCGACGACGCCAGCATCGTGTTTGGCTTCGCACGCGCCTATTTTATGGTGTATGCACCGGTGCCCGCCGCGCTGGTTGCCTGGCTGCAACCGATTCTGCCGGGTAAAACCCTCGCCGAACGCTACATGGCCATCGGCTGCCAGAAACACGGCAAAACCGAATGCTACCGCGAATACCTGCATTATCTGTCACACAGCGACGAAGAGTTCACCATCGCGCCCGGCATCCGCGGCATGGTGATGCTGGTGTTTACACTGCCCGGATTTGATCGCGTATTTAAGGTGATTAAAGATCGCTTCGCGCCGCAGAAAGAGGTCACCGATGCGCAGGTGCGTGACTGCTATCGCATGGTCAAAGAGCACGACCGCGTGGGACGTATGGCTGATACCCAAGAGTTTGAGTACTTCGCGATACCGCGCGCACGCATCCCGGCAGCGCTGATGGCGGAGTTTGAACGCGATATTCCGGAGAAGATGGAACTGCGTGACGATGTGCTGATCATCCGCCATCTGTGGCTGGAACGCCGTATGGAGCCACTCAATTTGTGGCTGGCGCAGGCCACACCAGAACAGCGTCAGCACGCGATTGGCGAATATGGCGATGCGATTCGCCAGTTGGCGGCAGCGAACATTTTCCCCGGCGACATGCTATTCAAAAACTTCGGCATGACGCGTCACGGTCGCGTGGTGTTTTACGACTACGATGAAATTCGGCCTATGACTGAACTGCAGTTCCGCGATGTGCCGCCAGCGCGTTACGAAGAGGATGAGCTGCAAGCCGAGCCGTGGTACAGCGTGGGGCCGGATGATGTGTTCCCGGAAACTTTCCGCTATGCGCTGTGCAGCGAGCCGGGCACCGGTAAGTTATTGCTCGCGCTGCACCCGCAGCTGTTTGATCCGGGCTGGTGGCGCGCGCTGCAAACGCGCATCCGGGAAGGGTATATCGAAGAAGTGATCGCCTGGCGCGCCGGACAGCGTTTCAGCGCGCGCTATGCGTCGGTGGCCGCTTAGCGGCCAGAATAGGTCTGCGTGACCTGCCTGGCGGCGCGGATCACCAGCGCGCCCAGTTCGGTCACACGGTCGTCGGTCATGCGTGCTATCGGGCCGGAAATCGAGATGGCGGCAAAAGGCTCGCCGTGCTCATCATAGATGGGTGCCGCCACGCAGCGCAGGCCCAGCGCGTGCTCTTCATCATCATGTGAGAAGCCCATCTTGCGAATCAGCGCCAGATTCTCTTTCAGGCTGTGCGGAGACATCAAAGTTTTCGGCGTGTAGTGGTGCAATCCTTTCTGATGCAACAGCGCGGTCACCTGCTCATCGCTGAGATGGGCGAGAAATGCTTTGCCTGCGCCAGACGCGTGCATCGGTAGCTTACCGCCAATCGGTGCCGACATACGCATCAGCTGCGTACACTGCACCTGGTCGATAATCACTGCCTGATAGTCGCTGAGATCCAGCACCGCCAGATTCACTGTCTCTCCGGCATCTTCCATCAGTTTACGCAGGATGGGATGCACAATCGCCAGCAGATTGCGGCTCTGAAGAAAACTGCTGCCGACCACAAAGGCATGTGAGCCGATGGTCCAGAAGCCCAGATCACCAACCTGATGCACAAATCCCTGCTGCTGCATGGTGGTCAGCAAGCGGTGCGTGGTGGAGTTAGGTAATCCGGCCTGTTGTGCCAGCTCGGTCAGGGCAACGCTGCCGTGAGATTCGGCGATCAGTTCAAGTAAACGCAAACCGCGCGTCAGGGATTGAACTTGCCCACCTGCCGGGGCGCTGGTGGCTGTTGCGGCACGCGGTTTTTTTCCACGTTTCGCCGGTACTGGGGTTGCCATAACGTCTCCACAATCGCATCAATGCTGGAAACCATTTTCGTTTTTGGGCGTATGAATGCAAACGCTGCTTTACTGGTCGGATCTGTAATGCTTTCAGGCTGAAAATGTCTCATCTGTCGTGACTTTTGCTCACCGGAAAGTTATGCCAGTATGTTTGGCTGGCATATTAGCCAACGCAATGACGTGGACGGGGCGAGAGTGAGCAATAAAACAGAAATGCTGCATCAGCAACTGGCACAGCGGATTATGATTTTGGACGGTGGCATGGGCACCATGATTCAGAGTTATAAACTCAGCGAAGCCGATTTTCGTGGCAGCCGTTTTGCCGACTGGCCCTCCGATTTGAACGGCAATAACGACCTGTTAGTGCTCACCAAACCGGACGTTATTCGCGAAATTCATGATGCTTATCTTGCCGCTGGCGCAGATATTCTGGAAACCAACACCTTCAACTCCACCACCATTGCGATGGCAGATTACGCGATGGAAGCTTTGTCAGCGGAGATTAACTTTGAAGCGGCAAAACTGGCGCGCGCCAGTGCGGATGCATGGACGGTAAAAACACCTGACCGACCGCGCTATGTTGCGGGCGTGCTCGGCCCCACCAACCGCACCTGCTCCATCTCGCCGGATGTGAATGATCCTGCCTTCCGAAACGTCACCTTCAATCAGCTGGTGGAAGCCTACCGCGAATCAACGCATGCGCTGATTGCGGGTGGTTCAGATCTGATCATGATTGAGACGGTGTTCGATACCCTGAATGCCAAGGCGGCGATTTACGCGGTGCAGGTCGAGATGGAAGCGATGGGCGTGAAGCTGCCGGTGATGATCTCCGGTACCATTACCGATGCCTCGGGTCGCACACTCTCCGGCCAGACCACAGAAGGTTTCTACAACTCACTGCGCCACGCCGAGCCGCTGTCGTTTGGCCTGAACTGTGCGCTCGGTCCAGACGAGCTACGCCAGTACGTGCAGGAGCTATCCCGCATTGCGGAAGGTTATGTCACTGCTCACCCTAACGCCGGTTTGCCGAATGCGTTTGGTGAATACGATTTAGATGCGGCAACCATGGCTGAACAGATCGGCGAATGGGCGCGAGCCGGTTTCCTGAATATCATCGGCGGCTGCTGCGGTACCACGCCGGAACATATCGCGGCGATGGCGGCGGCGGTTGAGGGCGTTGCCCCCCGCCAGCTGCCTGAAATCCCTGTTGCCTGCCGTCTGTCCGGTCTGGAACCCCTGAATATTCACGCTGAGTCGCTGTTTGTGAACGTCGGTGAACGCACCAACGTCACGGGTTCGGCCAAATTTAAGCGTCTGATTAAAGAAGAGAAGTACAACGAAGCGTTGGATGTGGCCCGTCAGCAGGTGGAAAGCGGCGCGCAAATTATCGATATCAACATGGACGAAGGCATGCTGGATGCGGAAGCTGCGATGGTGCGCTTCCTCAACCTGATTGCCGGTGAACCCGATATCGCGCGCGTACCGATCATGATCGACTCCTCCAAGTGGGAGGTGATCGAGAAAGGGCTGCAGTGCATTCAGGGCAAAGGCATCGTTAACTCAATTTCGATGAAAGAGGGCGTTGAGCCGTTTATCGAACACGCGCGTAAAGTGCGACGCTACGGTGCCGCCATGGTGGTGATGGCGTTTGATGAAGTCGGCCAGGCGGATACCCGCGCACGTAAAATCGAAATCTGTCGTCGCGCCTACAAGATTCTGACGGAAGAGGTCGGTTTCCCGCCAGAAGACATCATTTTCGACCCAAACATCTTCGCAGTCGCCACCGGTATTGAAGAGCATAACAACTATGCGATGGACTTTATCGGCGCCTGTGAAGACATCAAGCGCGAGCTGCCGCATGCGATGATCTCCGGCGGCGTGTCTAACGTGTCGTTCTCCTTCCGTGGTAACGATCCAGTGCGCGAGGCGATTCACGCGGTGTTCCTCTATTACGCGATTCGCAATGGGATGGATATGGGCATCGTCAACGCCGGTCAGCTGGCGATCTATGACGACTTGCCCGCAGAACTGCGTGATGCGGTGGAAGATGTGGTGCTGAACCGTCGTGACGATGGCACTGAGCGTTTGCTGGAGCTGGCGGAGAAATATCGCGGTAGCAAGAGCGACGGTGAGCAGGAGAAGCAGCAGGCCGAATGGCGTAGCTGGGATGTGGTTAAACGTCTGGAATACTCGCTGGTAAAAGGCATCACAGAGTTTATTGAGCTGGACACCGAGGAAGCGCGTCAGGCTGCCGCAAGGCCCATTGAAGTGATTGAAGGGCCGCTGATGTCCGGCATGAACGTGGTCGGTGATCTGTTCGGCGAGGGCAAAATGTTCCTGCCGCAGGTAGTGAAATCGGCGCGCGTGATGAAGCAAGCGGTGGCCTATCTCGAACCTTATATTGAAGCCAGCAAAGAAGCCGGGCGCAGTAACGGTAAAATCGTGCTGGCGACGGTGAAGGGCGATGTGCATGACATCGGTAAAAACATTGTCGGCGTGGTGCTGCAGTGTAATAACTACGAAATTATCGATCTTGGCGTGATGGTGCCAAGTGACAAAATCCTGAAAACCGCCATTGCTGAAAATGCCGATATCATTGGGCTTTCCGGGCTGATTACGCCTTCGCTGGATGAGATGGTCAACGTGGCGAAAGAGATGGAGCGCCAGGGCTTCACCATCCCGTTACTGATTGGCGGTGCGACCACGTCGAAAGCGCATACGGCAGTGAAGATCGAGCAGAACTACAGTGGTCCAACGGTGTATGTGCAAAACGCCTCACGCACCGTGGGTGTTGTCTCTTCACTGCTCTCAGAAAGCCTCAAAGAGGAGTTTGTGGCCCGCACGCGCAAAGAGTACGACACGGTGCGCATTCAGCACGCACGTAAGAAGCCACGCACGCCGCCGGTCAGCCTGCAAACCGCACGCGACAACGATTACGCCATCGACTGGGAAAGCTATACGCCGCCGGTCGCGCATCGCCTTGGGGTCAGCGCGGTTGAAGCCAGTATCGACACCCTCCGTAATTACATCGACTGGACGCCGTTCTTTATGACCTGGTCGCTGGCGGGGAAATACCCGCGCATTCTCGAAGATGAAGTGGTGGGTGAAGAGGCTAAACGCCTGTTTGCCGATGCCAACGCCATGTTGGACAGGCTCAGTGAAACCGGCACCCTCAATCCGCGTGGCGTAGTTGGGATTTTCCCGGCAAACCGCGTCGGAGACGATATTGAAGTCTACCGTGATGAAAACCGCGATCAGGTGATAGGTGTGAGCCATCACTTACGTCAGCAGACCGAGAAAACCGACTTCGCCAACTACTGCTTAGCTGACTTTGTCGCACCGAAATCCAGCGCTAAAGCCGATTATCTCGGCGCGTTTGCTGTCACCGGTGGACTGGAAGAGGATGCGCTGGCCGAAGCCTATGAACAGCAGCATGATGACTACAACAAAATCATGATCAAGGCGCTGGCAGATCGTCTGGCAGAAGTTTTTGCCGAATATCTGCATGAGCGGGTACGTAAGGTGATTTGGGGCTTTGCCGCTCATGAGAACCTGAGTAACGAAGAGTTGATTCGCGAAAATTATCAGGGCATTCGTCCTGCTCCGGGCTATCCGGCCTGTCCGGAACACACGGAGAAAGCGCAAATCTGGCAGTTGCTGGATGTGGAGACGCACACTGGCATGAAGCTCACGGAGTCCTTTGCTATGTGGCCGGGTGCGGCAGTATCCGGCTGGTATTTCAGCCATCCGGACAGCAAATACTTCGCTGTGGCGCAGATTCAGCGTGATCAGGTGGAAGATTACGCGGCGCGTAAAGGGATGAGTGTCAGCGAGGTTGAGCGCTGGCTGGCACCGAATCTGGGTTATGACGCGGATTGATGGGCTGATGGCGTAAAAGGATACGCAGAGCATTCAGTCGGGGCCCAACCAGGCAAGGCCCCGAAACCTCCAGGAATGCGCCTGGAGGTCAACGCCGTTTCAACCTTCCACACTTGTCGTTAATTAAACCGCGCATCACGATCTGAGGTCATGTCATACAGCTGATATTTACGCCCCAGCATCTGTCCGCCATCACGCGTTAGCGGCACCCAATTCACCTGCGCACGGCCACGGGTTGGCGTCACGGTAAACAGATCCATTGGAATCGAGATATAGAAGCCTTTGGTGAAGTCGCCTTCGCCATAGGCTTCGGCGGACACGTTGGTTTTGGTGGCGTAGAAGCCGACCATCACACCGCTGTCGAAGCGCTTCGACACATCGACCGTCACACCTTTATCTTTCGCCAGATATTCACCGACGCTGGCTTTCACCAGCACGTCCTGCATGAACCATGGGCGCCAGTACGCGGTGAAGTGTCCGGTTGGCGCTTTGTAGTCGGTGAACTGCATCATGTTGTCCCAGTCACGTTGTTTCACGTAGTTGGCATCAACACCAAAAGCCCAGTTGCTGTCTATCGGACGATACAACACTTCACCACCCACGCCGCCGTACATGGTTTCGAGATAACCGCCGTACACCTGGCCATAGAAGCCATTGCCGAGATACCCCATGTAGTTGGCTTGCAGGTCATTAACGTAGACATTGTTCTCGACGTAGTCGCGAATATGGGTACGCACGCGCGGCAGGGTGGAGTCAGCCGGTGCGCCGTTGTAGTTAAATTTGTCGTAGTTATTGGCGAGGTTACCAAACAGGCTGCCGCTAACCAGCAGGTGATCGGTCAGTGCGTAATCAACGCTGCCCATCACGCCCAGTTGGTACATGTAGAAGCTCTCAGGCCCACCAACCGACTGATTGAGCACCGGTGCCAGATTGTAGTGAAGGCGATCTTTGCGGATAAAGAAGCCTTGTTCAGTCTCGCCAGGATCGACCGGATTCTCACGCGTCTGCTGCAGCGGCTGCTCATGACCCAGCGGGTAACCGCTCAGCGCATTGTGCAGACTGGCGACATCAGTGCGGGTGGTCACCTGCGGCATATTGAGACGCGACTCGGTGACATCTATGGTATCAATGCCGGCCGGCAGGTTGTTCATGATGATGCGATTGGCACGATCGACGCCTTCGCGCGTATCGCGGTATTTCGTCTGTTCGCCAGAGACATACAGCGTACTGCCTTTGGTCTGGATGCGCGGACCGCTTAATCCGGCGTTGTACTTCAGATCGGTCAGCTGGTTGGCTACCACCGTCGGTTGCAACAGATCACCCTGCGGCTGCGGGTTATAAGCCGGTTTGGCACTATCAATGTGCGACTGGCGCAAATCGTTGAAGTTAGTGCGCACGGTCACGCCAAACATAAAGGTGTTGCCACGCTCATAGCTGGCGTTGATATCGGCCCAATCGGTCAGGCGATAAATCGCTCCCACGTTGACCTTGCTGCGCTGTTCCAGACGTCCGGCAAAGTCATCCTGATAGTCATTGCCTTCATATTCCAGCTTCAGACGTAGCGGCTGCCAGGGGGTTTGATACTCCACGCCGCCAAACAGTGCTGCCGGGCCGTGGAACATCTGGGAACCATTGATAGAACCCGCCGAGCCACCGCCGGTACGGCTACAGAAGCTATCGCTGTAGGAGCAGAACGGGTTTTTGATACTGCCGCTGTTACCGAGGTAGCCCCAGCCGATGCCCATGGTGAAATCAAACGGTCCCCAGGCTTTGGTTGCCACCAGATATTCACTGTCAAACAGGCCGGTACCGCCCAAATCACGCGATCCGACTGCCACTTCAGGCAGCCAGTAGCTCTCCTGCCACAGACGCAGCTTCACATCGAAGGCTTTGTCTTTATAACTTTGGTCGCCACTGAAGCCTTCAACTGCGCTATAGCGGCGCGTACGCACGTCAGTGTAACGCACGGTGGTTTCCAGCCATGGGAACAGCTGCAGCGAAGCAGAGTAGTAGCGATATTGATCGTTATCGCGGAAGTTCAGGCTGAATTCGCCCTCTTTCGCCATGCGTGCCGTGGGGGTCTGCATCAAACCCACGCCGCCGAAATCCGATTGTGATGGCCCGATGGGTTCCGGCCAGGTTTCCGCGTGCACCTGGCATGCCGCAGAGACAGAAGCAGCCAACAGGCTGAGAAGTAATTGTTTTTTCATCAGTCTGGAATCCGGTGTGTCAGAACAGAAAGCATGCGCGCATTCAAATCAGCTTTTCCCCACGGCAGGCTCCATGAGGTAAAGCCCAGCCAGATGATGCTGCCGGGTGCCACTTCCACGTGACGTTGATTCCAGTAGGCGACCGGCACCTGCTGCATCTGGCCCGAAGGCGAGATCACCGTGGCGAAACTGCGCTCGGCTCCTGACAGGCGATCGTGGGTATCAAGGTAATCACGCACGGTGCGACCGGGTTGCCAGCTTGCTTTGCCGGGATGTTCCAGCGCGCCGAGAATCAGCACCTGGTCAGGCTGAGGCAGCGTGTAGAGCTCGTAGCTGCCCTGTAGCGTGCGATTGGCTTCTGGACGCAGGCGCACCCAATCAGGATCGAGTTCAGTGAACTGGCGTCCGGTGACCTGTATCGTGCTGAGCTGATGGATCACTGCGCCAATGGTCGCTGCCAGCGCATCGCCGCTTTCGGCCTGCCAGGTGCGTAAATCAGCCAGCAGCTGTTGCTGTTGTTGCTGTGCCACCGCCGTTGCGCCACGTTCAGCGATCACCGTACCGGGCCACCAGGTGTGCAGTGCCGGGTTGGTGACCAGCTGCGCCAGATTCTGTGCATGATCGATCTGCAGGCTGTGTTGGCTGTGCTGGTCATGCACCGTTACCTGGCTATCTGCCTGCGCATAACCGGCCGTCAGCAGCGCGATGGCCGTTAACAGAGGGGAGATTATTTTCATGATTTTGCCGGCTTCAGAATAGTGGTTTCAACTGGGAAGGCATCTGCGGCGAGCATTTGATTTGCCTGCAAAACGCTGCCATCACGGTTATCGATCCAGAAGGTGTTTTGCCATTCTGCGCCGACATCATCCATTCGCACGGTCTCGATCCAGATACGGCAGGGCACGCGCTCACCGGCGATGTTCAGCACGGTGTCATCGCCGCGCTGAAAGGTGGAAGTGGCGGTGGCAGCGCGTACTTTCTCTTTCTCGCGCCACTGCACCACGCGGGTCCAGCTGAAATTGTTTTGCAGATGCAGCGCATCGGCGAGCGGATCCTGCGCCAGATTGCTGACCTCATCAAGGTTGCTGGCCAGCCCCAGTGTTTTGACGAGCCTGCCATGCTGCATCACCAGCATCGCTTTATCCTGGGTGATCCATTTCAGCTGGCCGTTTTCGTCATACCCAAGTACCACGAAGATACGCGGTCCTTCATTGATGCGCGCATACAGGCTGGCGTAAGGGAGACTGGCAACCTGCTCATCGGTGACGGTGACATCATCCGGACCTTTCACGGCCAGCATCACGGTTTGTTCCAGGCCTTTTTGTGTTTGTGTGCAGGCCTGCAGCAGCAGGCAGAAAAGTAGCAAGGAGAGTCGGTGCACTGTGTATATCCCTGTCAAAAATAAAACCAGGCAAAAAATAACCACACGGCTGTGTGGTTATGTTTAAAGGTGCTACATCAACGCGTGGTGCTCGTTGTGGTGGTCGTTGTTGTGCCGGTATTTGCGCCGTCACCGCCGCCAGCAGCAGCGATGCCGAGTCCTACTAACGCGCCCAGTGCGCCGATACCCACAGCGGTCGTGGCACCGGTCGAGATTGCTCCCGCCTGCGCGCCCGCTGCAGCACCAGCTTCTTCCGGTGCGGCAATCGCAGCGGAAGAAACGGCAACGTAAAGTAAGGCTGCACCGGCAACCATCAGTTTTTTCATAACAACGTTTCCTGCATTTTTAGAAACAAATGAATGAAGGATGTACCCTAATTTCGGGCGCGTTCAGTATAGGGCAACAAATTACCAGAGTTCATCGCCAGTAAAAGAGGGTGAAAAACAGGGGTTATTCTGGTGATAAATACGGCGAATTGGCGATAGCTGCTTTTTTTAAATGAATATTTTTCAGGTAGCGGGATATTTGAGTGGTTGGGGCTGACACGGCAGCATTTTTCACTTTTGCATTAAAAAATGGTACGGAATAGGATTAATCAGATTTTCCTGAGTGTGCTTTAATTTTAATGATAGATTAATCAAATAGATGCTTATTTTAGGTGGGCGAATTAGATCCATTTTTTGATGAGTGCCATGCTATTCATTTTAAACAAACTCCGATTTTCCTTAGCGCATTTTAAGAATTATCTAACCGTAACGGGATCGCTGAATAACAAAATTGCGAGGTTTATTGCATGTTTGATAGAAATAAGGCGGCAATTAAGCCGCCTTATTCAGATTGGCAGGAAAATTATCGCCAGGATTTATAGCGGTTAATTAAGCCATTAGTGGAACTGTCGTGGCTGCTGATCTGCGATTCATTTTCCAGCTCTGGCAGAATACGGTTTGCCAACTGTTTACCCAATTCAACACCCCATTGGTCAAAGGTGAAGATGTTGAGAATCGCGCCCTGAGTGAAGATCTTGTGCTCGTACAGCGCAATCAGTGCACCCAGGCTGAACGGGGTGATTTCACGTAGCAGGATGGAGTTGGTTGGGCGGTTACCCTCGAACACCTTGAACGGCACGATGTGGGCAACAGACTCAACGGATTTACCGGCATCGGTAAACTCTTTCTCGACCACCTCACGTGATTTGCCAAACGCCAGCGCTTCGGTCTGCGCGAAGAAGTTCGACAGCAGTTTCGGATGGTGATCGGTCAGTGCGTTGTGGGTCTGCGCCGGGGCGATAAAGTCGCAAGGGATCAGTTTGGTGCCCTGATGAATCAGCTGATAAAACGCATGCTGACCGTTGGTGCCAGGCTCGCCCCAGATAATTGGACCGGTCTGGTAATCCACCGGGTTACCTTCGCGATCCACGTACTTACCGTTGGACTCCATGTTGCCCTGCTGGAAGTACGCTGCGAAACGGTGCATGTACTGGTCGTAAGGCAGGATGGCTTCGGTTTCGGCACCAAAGAAGTTGTTGTACCAGATACCGATCAGTGCCAGCAGCACCGGCAGGTTTTGCTCGGCTGGCGTGTTGGCGAAGTGGTTGTCCATCGCATGTGCGCCGCTCAGCAGCTGTTCGAAGTTCTCGAAGCCCACTGACAGGATGATCGACAAGCCAATCGCTGACCACAGTGAATAGCGACCGCCGACCCAGTCCCAGAACTCAAACATATTGTCGGTATCGATACCGAACTCGCCCACCGCTTTACCGTTGGTCGACAGCGCAGCAAAGTGTTTGGCGACATGCTGCTGGTCGCCCGCGGTTTTCAGGAACCAGTCGCGCGCGCTGTGGGCGTTGGTCATGGTCTCCTGCGTGGTGAAGGTTTTAGACGCCACGAGGAACAGGGTGGTTTCCGGGCTGAGATCTTTCAGCGTTTCGGCAATGTGTGTGCCATCAACGTTAGAAACAAAGTGCATGTTCAGGTGATTTTTATACGGGCGCAGCGCCTCAGTCACCATGAATGGACCGAGATCCGAACCGCCGATACCGATGTTCACCACGTCGGTGATCGCTTTGCCGGTATAACCTTTCCACTCACCGCTGATGATGCGCTCAGAGAAGCCTTTCATCTTCGCCAGCACCGCATTCACTTCTGGCATCACATCTTTGCCATCAACAATGATTGGCGTGTTGCTGCGATTACGCAAAGCAACGTGCAGCACGGCACGCTCTTCGGTGCGGTTGATCTTCTCACCAGAGAACATGGATTTGATGGCGCCCGCCAGATCGGTCTCTTTTGCCAGCGCCTGTAACTTATCGAGGGTTTCCTGGGTGATGCGGTTTTTTGAGAAATCCACCAGCATCTGATCGTCGAAAGTGGCAGAGAATTTCGCAAAACGATCGGCATCATCTTTAAACAGGTCGGCGATCTGCACCGATTTCATCTGGTCAAAATGCTGCTGCAGCGCTTTCCAGGCTGCGGTTTGTTTCGGATTGATATTTTTCATGGCAACACTCTTGTTGAAATAAGAACCGTCATTCCAGCCGGGCGCGTCCTGCTGGCCCAGCGTGCTAAGCATTTCTTGTGGCTGATACGCTACCGCGAACGGGTTTCAGTATGACCACAGTTGCAAACGAAGGGAAAAAATTTGTGACCGTGGCCGCAAGGTTTCAGGTTAATCCGGCGGTGATTGTCGATGTTCTGGCAAAAAAATTCCCTGTGCCGCATCAGCAAAAAGCCGCGTTTTTGCGCGCCGTTGACTACTTTAGGCGGGTGTGGCTGCCAGCGTTTGTTCTGCGATGCGCTGGCGTAATTCTAAAAAAGAATTTTCAACGTGTTGCAAGGCTGGACAGCAGCAAAATTAATCAGTATTTTGTGCCCGCGACTTGCACCTTTGGGTGCAAGCCAGAAGAGGCGCGTCGCCCAGGCAGTGTGTTTGAGGATCCGTATCCAACGACAACACATCATGGGGTGCGACGCCGAGATGGAACAACACGCGGAGTGTTGTCCTGTCGGCTGCAGGGGCTGAATCCTCTGGGTTGTCACCAGAAGCGTCCGCAGTCGGACGTTTCGCAAGGTGAAGTGCTTTTGGTGACTCATCTCCTGATCTTGTCTGTCCAATTCTGCTCTTCTCTTGTGCCAAGGCTGAAATCACCTCTTCCGTTTAACCACGGGAGAAAGCTAATCTGACACGAGGTTCGTAACATGTCTCAAAACCTGATCGTGGCAAAATTTGGCGGCACCAGCGTTGCCGATTTTGATGCCATGAACCGCAGTGCGGATGTTGTGCTCTCTGATGCCAATACCCGTTTAGTGGTGCTCTCTGCGTCTGCTGGCGTGACTAATCTGCTGGTTTCTCTGGCTGAAGGCCGGGAACTGGAGCAGCGCGCGCACCTGCTGGACGAAATTCGCAACATTCAATACGCCATCATTGATCGCCTGCAATCCCCTGAAGTGATTCGCCAGGAGATTGATCGCATGCTGGAAAACATCCTGATGCTGGCGGAAGCGACTGCGCTGGCGACCTCACATGCGCTGACCGATGAGTTGGTAAGCCACGGTGAGCTGATGTCGACCCTGCTGTTCGTGGAAGTGCTGCGTGAGCGTCAGGTCAATGCCGAATGGTTTGATGTGCGTAAAGTGATGCGCACCAGCGACCGTTTTGGTCGTGCTGAGCCTGATGTTGCCACGCTGAAAGAGCTGTCCACCGCGCAACTGGCTCCACGTGTTGCAGAAGCACTGGTCGTTACTCAGGGCTTTATTGGTAGCGAAGGCAAAGGGCGCACCACCACGCTGGGACGTGGCGGCAGCGACTATACCGCAGCACTGTTGGGAGAAGCTCTGCAGGCATCGCGTGTGGATATCTGGACCGACGTGGCCGGTATCTACACCACCGATCCACGCGTGGTGCCCACCGCGAAACGCATCGAAGAGATCACCTTCGAGGAAGCGGCGGAAATGGCGATCTTCGGCGCGAAAGTGCTGCATCCAGCGACCTTGCTGCCAGCTGTGCGCAGTGACATTCCGGTGTTCGTCGGTTCGAGCAAAGATCCGGCTGCAGGTGGCACGCGCGTGTGCAATGAAACCCAGAATCCACCGCTGTTCCGCGCGCTGGCACTGCGTCGTAAGCAAACGCTGATGACGCTGCACAGCCTGAACATGCTGCACGCGCACGGCTTCCTGGCTGAAGTGTTCGCGATTCTGGCTCGCCATAACATCTCCGTCGATCTGGTCACCACGTCAGAAGTGAGCGTGGCGCTGACGCTGGATACCACCGGTTCTTCGACCACCGGTGAAAGCTTGTTGACGCAAGCACTGCTGACTGAGCTCTCATCACTGTGCCGCGTGGAAGTGGAAGAGAACCTGGCGCTGGTGGCGATTATCGGCAACAACCTGTCGAAAGCCTGCGGCGTTGGCAAAGAGGTGTTTGGTGCCCTTGAGCCGTTTAATCTGCGCATGATTTGCTACGGTGCCAGCAGCTATAACCTGTGCTTCCTGGTACCAACGCCAGACGCAGAAGAAGTGGTGCGCGCGCTGCATAAGAACTTGTTTGGCAGTTAATCCAGACATGCTGAAAACGAGCCGGACATCGTCCGGCTTTTTTATTTCTTTAACAGGCTACAGGCGTGCGATATCTCGTCCACCGCCTTAAAAGCAGCGGATATCATTGCCGTTTTCCCTGCTTTGCCGCAGACGATCCGCATTTTATCCTGCCAGCGACTTCCCGCCTTACGTCACGATAATGAAATGTTATGATCCCGCGTCCGTCGCTGTGGTCGTTCCCCGCGCGGCACTTCATCTGTGGCATATGAAATAAATTAAAAAATATCTAAGGAAGTCTCTCCATGCTCGCCAAATTAACCCGCCTGTTCCCGCTCTGGGCCGTGCTGCTCTCGGTCGCGGCGTATTACTCACCCTCGACGTTTCTCGGTATTGGGCCGTGGGTCACTTACCTGCTAATGCTGATCATGTTCGGCATGGGCGTCACTCTGAATATTGATGATTTCAAACGTGTGCTGACGCGTCCGGCACCGGTTATTGCCGGCACCTTTTTGCACTATCTGGTGATGCCACTCGCCGCCTGGGGCCTGGCTAAGCTATTCCACATGCCGCCGGACCTTTCAGCCGGGATGATCCTGGTGGGCAGCGTGGCCAGCGGTACCGCGTCCAACGTGATGATCTATCTGGCGAAGGGCGATGTGGCCCTGTCCGTGACCATCTCTTCAGTGTCTGCGCTGGTGGGTGTGTTCGCCACGCCGCTACTGACGCGCTTCTATGTCGATACTCACATTCAGGTCGATGTGATCGGCATGCTGCTCAGCATTATTAATATCGTGGTTATCCCGATTGGTCTGGGTCTGATCATCCACCACTCAATGAACAGCGTGGTGCGCCGTGTTGAGCCCTATCTGCCGGCATTTTCCATGGTCTGCATTCTGCTGATTATCAGCGCAGTGGTAGCGGGTTCTCAGGGCTTTATCGGTTCTGTCGGCCTGGTGGTGATTGCGGCGGTGATCCTGCATAACGCCATCGGCCTGCTGGGCGGTTACTGGGGCGGCAAGCTGTTTGGCTTTGACGAATCCACCTGCCGCACGCTGGCACTGGAAGTGGGTATGCAGAACTCCGGTCTGGCGGCAACGCTGGGCAAACTCTACTTCTCGCCACTGGCCGCTTTGCCGGGTGCGCTGTTCTCGGTGTGGCACAACCTGTCAGGTTCGCTGCTGGCCGGTTACTGGTCGGGCAAACCGATTGAGAAGAAGCAGAAGTAATCCTGCGAGCGGGCGGCCAAAGTGCCGCCCGCTGTCTATTTACTAAAGTTTTAGATAAGCGCGGATCCCATCCAGGAACATCTGCGTTGCCAGCATAATCAAAATCAAGCCCATCAACCGCTCCAGCGCGTTAACGCCTTTGTCGCCCAACAGGCGTAAAAACAGTCCTGACATCAGCAGAATGACCACGGTAACGCCCCAGGCAATCAGCAATGCGCCAACCAAATGTGACATCTGATTAGGATATTGATGTGACAGCAGCATCAGCGTGGCTAACAGCGAAGGGCCTGCGACCAGCGGAATCGCCAGCGGCACCAGAAACGGTTCTTCACCTGCAGGTAATCCGCTGGTGCTGGTTTCGCCAGAGGGAAAAATCATGCGAATGGCAATCAGGAACAGGATGATGCCGCCGGAGATCGAGACGGTTTCGGTGCGCAAATTCAGGAACGCCAGAATACGTTCGCCGGTAAACAGGAAAAGCAGCATGATGATCAGTGCGATCAGCATTTCACGTATTAGCACCGCGCGCCGGCGCTTGGGTTCGAGATGCTTAAGCACCGACATAAAAATCGGCAGGTTGCCTAGCGGATCCATAATCAACAGCAGCAATATGGTCGCAGATATCATTTCAGTCATAGGTAAAAGCCATCCCTTGTTCCCGTCATTTTTCAACTAAGGTGCGTTGGCGGCGATGGGCTTCCGGAGCGCTGACTCGCGTAGCCGATCGAGATACTCCGAATTTCCGCCTGCCCGTACCTCGATTCATTGAGGGGAGTATTAGTTGTACTGCTGAAAAAGTTGGCGCAATCGAATTAATTCACTTGCCAGAAAGCCTGCATTTTGTAGAGTTGGAGGTCGCAGGTAAACCTGATTATTACGCAGATCAACTGGATATTCCGCTTGGTCTTTTCCTCGCACCACGAAGGGCACAGTGATAACGCCCCGGACGGACAGAAAATGAAGAATGTAGGCTTTATTGGTTGGCGTGGCATGGTCGGCTCTGTGCTGATGTCACGCATGAGTGAAGAACGCGATTTTGATGTGATTAATCCGGTCTTCTTCTCCACGTCTCAGCTTGGTCAGGCTGCACCGACATTCGGCGGCAAGTCGACCGGTGCGCTGCAGGATGCTTTTGATATCGAGGCGCTGAAGGCGCTGGATATTATTATCACCTGCCAGGGCGGTGACTACACCAGTGAAGTTTACCCTAAGCTGCGTGAAAGCGGCTGGCAGGGTTACTGGATTGATGCGGCCTCGACGCTGCGCATGAAAGATGACGCCATCATCATTCTCGATCCGGTTAACCACAATGTGATTCGTCAGGGCCTCGACAACGGTATCAAAACCTTCGTCGGCGGTAACTGTACCGTCAGCCTGATGCTAATGTCACTCGGCGGCCTGTTCGCTAACGATCTGGTGGAGTGGGCCTCTGTCGCTACTTATCAGGCGGCGTCGGGCGGCGGTGCGCGCCATATGCGTGAACTGCTGACCCAGATGGGCATGTTGCACGACCACGTGGCGAAATCCCTGCAGGATCCGGCTTCGGCGATTCTGGATATCGAACGCAGCGTCACCGATTTCACCCGTTCAGGCACTTTGCCGACCGACAACTTCGGCGTACCGCTGGCGGGCAGCCTGATTCCATGGATCGACAAGCAGCTGGATAATGGCCAGAGCCGCGAAGAGTGGAAAGGCCAGGCAGAAACCAACAAGATTCTGCGCACCAGCAGCGTGATCCCAGTGGATGGTCTGTGTGTGCGCGTCGGTGCACTGCGCTGCCACAGCCAGGCATTCACCCTGAAGCTGAAAAAAGATATCCCGCTGAACGAAATCGAACAGCTGCTGGCTTCTCATAACGAGTGGGTGAAAGTGGTGCCAAATGACCGCGAAATCACCATGCGTGAACTGACCCCTGCAGCGGTGACCGGTACGCTGACCACGCCAGTGGGCCGTCTGCGCAAACTGAACATGGGGCCGGAATACCTTTCCGCCTTTACCGTGGGTGACCAATTGTTGTGGGGCGCGGCTGAACCGCTACGCCGCATGTTGCGTTTGCTGATCGACTAAGCGCAGCGACAAAGCAGACAGGCCGGGATTTCCCGGCCTTTTTTATGCCAACCAGGTTGCAAAACTTAACCCAAATTGCGCCTGACAAGTGATCCGCTTCCCCTTTTTGCTTGCCCGACAAGATTTTTTTGCTTTCCCCCCTGGCTTCTGCCAGCCCCAAGCTATGATTTAACAGTGATGTGCCGGTTGTTTACTGTTTTTGCTTTCCGAACTGAATGGTTGTTGTACACGGCAAAGATCTTCTCCCATGGACGGTGTCCTCTCTTGCTGATGTACGTATGGCTCAATGAAAAGCAGCGCACCAGAGGCGGCATTATTGTCCACTCCGGTCGCCTGCGCAAAATCATAGGAAGAAAGTCATGTCAGAGCTTCCCGATCGCCAGGCGATCAATGCCCTTTTTGCCGGGAATTATGCCGATCCCTTCTCTTTTTTGGGGATGCACCAAACTGTCGAAGGCCTTGAAGTGCGCGCGCTGCTGCCCGATGCCTCCGAAGTCTGGGTGATTGAAACCAACACCGGACGCAAATGCGCGCAGCTTAAATGCCTCGATTCACGCGGCTTCTTCTGCGGTGTGATCCCACGCCGTAAAAACCTGTTTCGCTATCAGCTGGCGGTCACCTGGCACGGCCAGCAAAACCTGATCGATGATGCCTATCGCTTCGGTCCTCTACTGGCCGAAATGGATGCCTGGCTGCTCGGCGAAGGCACGCATCTGCGCCCGTATGAAACGTTAGGTGCACATAACGCCACCATCGATGGCGTCAGCGGCACCCGTTTCTCGGTGTGGGCACCGAACGCACGTCGCGTCTCTGTGGTAGGCGAATTCAATTTCTGGGACGGTCGTCGTCACCCGATGCGCTTCCGCCGTGAGCTGGGTATCTGGGAGCTGTTTGTGCCGGGCGCGGTGAATGGCCAGCTGTACAAATATGAAATTATTGATGCGTCAGGGCAGATGCGCATCAAAGCCGACCCGTTTGCCTTTGAAGCACAGATGCGCCCGCAAACCGCCTCAATGATCTGCGGTTTACCGCCGAAGGTGGAGATGCAGCCGCAGCGCAAAGCCGCCAATGCTTTTGATCAGCCGATCTCGATTTACGAAGTGCATCTGGGATCCTGGCGCCGCCACACCGACAACAACTTCTGGCTGAGCTACAAAGAGCTGGCCGAACAGCTGGTGCCTTACGTCAAAGAGATGGGCTTCACCCACATTGAACTGCTGCCGATCAACGAACATCCGTTTGATGGCAGCTGGGGCTATCAGCCTCTTGGCATGTATGCACCCACGCGCCGCTTTGGTACCCGCGATGAGTTCCGCCACTTTATCGCCGCAGCGCACGATGCCGGCCTTAATGTGTTGCTTGATTGGGTGCCGGGTCACTTTCCCAGTGACGATTTCGGATTGGCGAAATTTGATGGCACCGAACTGTATGAGCACAGCGATCCGCGTGAAGGCTACCATCAGGACTGGAACACACTGATCTACAACTTTGGACGCCGCGAAGTCAGTAACTATCTCTCCGGCAACGCGCTGTATTGGATGGAGCGCTTTGGCATTGATGGCCTGCGTGTGGATGCCGTGGCATCGATGATCTACCGCGATTACAGCCGCAAAGAGGGCGAATGGATCCCTAACCACTTTGGCGGGCGTGAAAATCTTGAAGCGATTTCCTTCCTGCGCCACACCAACCGCACACTGGGCCGTGCGGCACCGGGCACCATCAGCGTGGCAGAGGAGTCCACCGACTATCCGGGTGTGACACGCCCTTCTGAAGATGGCGGCCTCGGCTTCTGGTTCAAATGGAACCTCGGCTGGATGCACGACACGCTCGACTACATGAAACTCGATCCGGTGCACCGTCGCTATCATCACAACCTGATGACGTTTGGCATGCTTTATAACTACACCGAAAACTTCGTGCTGCCGCTGTCGCACGATGAAGTGGTGCACGGTAAACGCTCGATTCTTGATCGCATGCCCGGCGATGCGTGGCAAAAGTTTGCCAACCTGCGTGCCTATTACGGCTGGATGTGGGGCTTCCCCGGTAAAAAGCTGCAGTTTATGGGCAACGAGTTTGCGCAAGGGCGTGAGTGGAACCACGATTCGAGCCTCGACTGGCATCTGCTGGAGGGCGAAGACAACTGGCACAACGGCGTACAGCGTCTGGTGCGCGATCTCAACCACAGCTACAAACACTTCACGCCATTACATCAACTTGATTTCGATGCGCAGGGCTTTGAATGGCTGGTGGTCGACGATCATGAAAACTCGGTGTTTGTGTTTGTGCGCCGCGATCGTGACGGCAATGAAATCATCGTTGCCAGTAACTTCACGCCGGTGGCGCGCCACGACTACCGCTTTGGCGTCAATCAACAAGGCGGCTGGCGTGAGGTGCTGAACACCGATCAGCAGGATTATCACGGCAGTAATATCCGCAATCACGGCATCGTGCATACCGATAACATTGAGAGCCACGGTCGGGCGCAATCCCTGAGCCTGACCTTGCCGCCGCTGGCCACGATTTGGCTGGTGCGGGAGGGCGACTGATGCTGGAGCCCGGGCAGCCAACGCCGTTGGGCGCCCATTACGATGGGCGCGGCGTTAACTTCACGCTGTTTTCCCGCCATGCCGAGCAGGTGGAGCTGTGCCTGTTTGACGCGCACGGCGTTGAGCGTCGCTTTACGCTACCCGCGCGCAGTGGGGATATCTGGCACGGCTATTTTTCGGCATTAAAGCCCGGCCAGCGTTACGGCTATCGCGTCCACGGTCCGTGGGCACCACAGCAAGGTCATCGTTTTAACCCCGCCAAACTGCTGGTGGATCCCTGCGCGAAAGCGGTGGTGGGGGATATTCCCGACGATCCGCGTTTTAGCGGTGGTGAGCAGCAGCCGGATGAGCAGGATAACGCCGCCATTGCGCCCAAATCACTGGTGATCGCTGAAGATTTTGACTGGGATGATGAGAAACCACTGCGTACGCCGTGGGGCAAGACGGTGGTGTATGAGGCGCACGTGCGTGGCTTAACCCGGCAACATCCGGAAATTCCGGAAAGGCTGCGCGGGACTTATGCGGCACTGGGCCATCCTGCTATGGTGAAGTACTTACGCCATCTCGGCATCACCGCGCTGGAACTGCTGCCGATAGCGCACTTCGCCAGCGAGCCGCGTCTGCTACGACTCGGGCTGAGCAATTACTGGGGTTACAACCCGTTCGCGCTGTGGGCGGTGGATCCGCGCTATGCCTCCGGCGAGCAGGGTTTAACGCCCTTGCAGGAGTTTCAGCAGGCGGTGAAAGCGCTGCATGCGGCGGGTATCGAAGTGATCCTTGATGTGGTGTTCAACCACACTGCCGAGTTGGAAGAGATTGGCCCCAACATTTCATTGCGCGGCGTGGATAACGCCAGCTATTACTGGCTCGACGCGCAGGGCGAATATCAAAACTGGACCGGCTGCGGCAACACGCTCAATCTCAGCGATCCGCAGGTGATGGAATGGGCATTAGAAGCGCTGCGCTATTGGGTGCGGGACTGCCATATCGATGGCTTCCGTTTTGATCTCGCCAGCGTGCTGGGTCGTACGCCGGACTATCGGCAGGATGCGCCGCTGTTCATCGCCATTAAAGCCTGTCCGGTGCTGTCACAGGTCAAATTGATTGCTGAACCGTGGGATATCGGCCCCGGCGGCTATCAGGTGGGCAATTTTCCCGAAGGATTCGCGGAATGGAATGACCATTTCCGCGATGCCGCGCGCCGTTACTGGCTGCACGGCCAGCTCAATAATGGCGAATTTGCCCGGCGGTTTGCCGCCTCCAGCGATGTGTTCCAGCGAGAGGGACGCTTGCCGCACGCCAGTATCAATCTGATCACCGCGCATGACGGTTTTACGCTGCGCGACGTGGTGAGCTTCAACAATAAACACAATCAGGCCAACGGCGAAGACAATCGTGACGGCAGTAGCAGCAACTTCAGCCACAACCATGGCAAAGAGGGGCTACAGGTCAATTTCGATATTGTCGAACGTCGTCGGCGTAGCGTGCATGCTCTGCTGACCACGCTGCTGTTGGCGCAAGGTACACCGATGCTGCTGGCCGGGGACGAACGCGGTCACAGCCAGCACGGTAACAATAACGCGTACTGTCAGGACAACCCACTCACATGGTTGCACTGGCATCAGGATAATTTTGGACTGGTCGACTTCACTGCCGCGTTAATCCGGCTGCGTCAGCGCATTCCTGCACTGACAGCGGATCGCTGGTGGCAGGAGGGCGATGGCAATGTGCAGTGGTTCAATGCCAGCGGCAAACCACTGGGAAATGAGGAGTGGGAACAGGGGGCGCACAGAATGCAGATCCTGCTCTCCAGCCGCTGGTTAATAACAATCAACGCCACGGAATCGGTGAGTGACCTTGCCTTACCAGACGGAGAGTGGCGTGCCATTCCTCCTTTCGCCGGGGAAGATAACCCCATCCTGACAACTGTCTGGCACGGGCCCGCACACGGCGTGTGTGTGTTCCTAAAGCAATCATAAGGAGTCAGACATGGTTAAGTTAGATAGAACAGATCCACTGATGCTGGCGCGCCAGCTCCCTACACAAACGGTGGCGTTGATCCTTGCTGGCGGGCGCGGTACGCGTCTGAAAGATCTCACCGCGAAACGTGCCAAACCTGCCGTTCATTTCGGCGGCAAGTTCCGCATCATCGACTTTGCGCTGTCGAATTGTATCAATTCGGGTATTCGGCGCATCGGCGTGATTACCCAATATCAGTCGCATACGTTAACGCAGCACATCCAGCGTGGCTGGTCGTTATTCAACGAAGAGATGAATGAATTTGTCGATTTGCTGCCGGCGCAGCAGCGTGCATCCACCGAGCATTGGTATCGCGGTACCGCCGATGCAGTTTCGCAGAACCTCGACATCATTCGCCGCTATCGAGCGCAATACATCGTGATTCTCGCCGGGGATCATATCTACAAAATGGATTACTCGCGGATGTTGCTCGATCACGCTGAACGTGGCGCGAAGTGCACCATCGCCTGCTTACCGGTGCCGCTCGACGAAGCCACGGCGTTTGGTGTGATGGCGGTGGATGCGGACAACAACGTGGTGGATTTTGTGGAAAAACCGCCGAAGCCACCGTCAATGCCGGGCGATGACACCAAAGCGTTAGCCAGTATGGGGATCTACGTGTTCAACGCTGATTACCTCTACCAGCTATTGGAAGAGGATTTGCTGATCCCTGAATCGAGCCACGATTTCGGCAAAGATTTGCTGCCAAAAATTGTCGCCAGCGGTGAAGCCTATGCGCACTCCTTTACCTTGTCGTGCGTACAGAACGATGAAAACGCTGAGCCTTACTGGCGTGACGTCGGAACGCTGGAAGCTTACTGGCGCGCTAATCTCGATCTGGCCTCGGTCACGCCGGAACTGGATATGTACGACCACGACTGGCCAATCCGTACGCATATGGAACCCTTGCCGCCCGCCAAATTTGTGCAGGATCGCTCGGGCAGCCATGGCATGACGATGAATTCACTGGTTTCCGGCGGCTGCATTATCTCCGGTTCCGTGGTGGTGAATTCGGTGTTGTTCCCGCGCGTGCGTATCAACTCATTTTGCAATATCGACTCTTCGGTGCTGTTACCGGATGTGGTGATCAATCGTTCCTGTCGTCTGCGTCGTTGCGTGATCGATCGCGCCTGCGTGATTCCGGAAGGCATGGTGATTGGTGAAAACCCTGATGAAGACAGCCGCCGTTTTTACCGTTCAGAAGAAGGCATCGTTTTGGTGACGCGCGCCATGCTGGCCAAATTGGCTGGCTGACCACGAACGCAACGAGCAAGCACATAATCGCCGCGGGGAACGCGCGCGATAACACAATAGGGGTCCAGGATGCAGGTTTTACATGTCTGTTCAGAACTTTTCCCGCTGCTGAAAACCGGCGGGTTGGCTGATGTCGTCGGCGCATTGCCTCAGGCTCAGATTGCGGGTGGTACGGATGCGCGGGTATTGCTTCCCGCTTATCCGGATCTGCGTAAAGGGATTCCTGACACCGAGATCGTTGCGGAATTGCATACTTTTGCTGGCCCGGTCCGTTTATTATTTGGACAATTCAATGGCGTTGGCATTTATTTAATTGATGCGCCGGGATTGTATGAGCGTCCCGGCAGCCCTTATCACGACACATCGCAGTTTGCCTACGTGGATAACTATCTGCGTTTTGCGCTGCTGGGCTGGATGGGCGCCGAGCTGGCCAGCGGGTTGGATACCTACTGGCAACCCGATGTGGTGCACGCGCATGACTGGCACGCGGGGTTAACCTGTGCTTACATCGCGGCCCGTGGACACCCGGCAAAAACGGTGTTTACCGTGCACAACCTCGCGTATCAGGGGCTGTTCAATGCGCGTCATCTGGATGAAATCCAGATCCCGCGCAGTTTCTTCGCCATGCATGGCCTGGAGTTCTACGGACAAATTTCGTACCTCAAGGCGGGATTATTTTATGCCGATCATATAACCGCAGTCAGCCCGACGTATGCTCTGGAAATCACCCGGCCAGAATTCGGTTATGGCATGGAATCCTTGCTGGAGCAGCGGCTCAAAGAGGGCCGGCTGAGTGGCATCCTGAATGGCGTTGACCCGGGCATTTGGGACCCGGCGCACGACCTGCTGCTGACGGCGCGTTACGACCGGGAAACGCTGGAGAGCAAAGCGGAGAACAAGCGCCAACTACAGATCGCCATGGGCCTGAAGGTGGATGACAAAGTGCCGGTATTTTGTGTCATCAGCCGTTTGACCAAACAGAAAGGGCTGGATCTGGTGCTGGAAGCGTTACCGGGGCTATTGGCGCAAGGCGGGCAGCTGGTGCTGTTGGGCCAGGGCGATGCAGAGTTACAACAAGGTTTCCTCGCTGCGGCGGCGGAACATCCAGGCAGCGTCGGCGTACAGATCGGTTATCACGAAGCCTTCTCACACCGCATTGTCGGTGGCGCCGATGTGATTATGGTGCCGAGCCGTTTTGAACCGTGCGGCTTAACTCAGTTGTACGGTTTGAAATATGGCACATTGCCGTTAGTGCGCCGCACCGGCGGGCTGGCAGATACCGTGCAGGACAGTTCGCTGGAGAACCTCGCTGACGGGGTCGCAAGCGGTTTCAGTTTTGAAGACAGTAACGCCTGGTCGCTGCTGCGGGCGATTCGACGTGCTTTTGTCCTCTGGTCCCGTCCTTCTCTCTGGCGCTACGTTCAGCGGCAGGCGATGGGGATGGATTTTAGTTGGCAGGTGGCCGCACAAGCCTACCGCGATCTTTATCAACGTTTGCTGTAATCAGAGATTGGGATACTGGATATGAATGCACCTTTCACCTATGCCTCACCCACGCTTACGGTTGACGCACTGAAGCACTCAATCGCCTATAAACTGATGTTTACTATTGGTAAAGACCCGTCGATCGCCAATCACCATGAGTGGCTTAACGCCGCCTTGCTGGCGGTGCGCGATCGCATGGTAGAACGTTGGTTGCGCTCCAGCCGTGCGCAGCTGTCGCAGGATGTGCGTCAGGTTTACTACCTGTCGATGGAGTTCCTGATGGGACGCACGCTGGGCAATGCATTGCTGGCGATGGGTATCTATGACGATCTCAATCAGGCGCTGGAGGAGATGGGGCTAGACCTTAGCGAACTGATGGACGAAGAGAACGATCCGGGGCTCGGCAATGGCGGCCTGGGTCGTTTAGCGGCGTGTTTCCTTGACTCGCTCGCCACCCTCGGTTTGCCGGGACGCGGTTACGGCATTCGCTACGATTACGGCATGTTCAAGCAGAATATTGTCGACGGTCAGCAGCGTGAATCGCCGGATTACTGGCTGGAATACGGCAATCCGTGGGAGTTCCAGCGCTTTAACACGCGCTACAAAGTGCGTTTCGGTGGCCGTCTGCAGCATGAAGGTGCGCGCGTTCGTTGGCTGGAAACCGAAGAGATTATCGCGGCGGCTTACGATCAAATCATTCCGGGTTTCGACACCGATGCCACCAACACGCTGCGCTTGTGGAGCGCGCAGGCCAGCAATGAGATCAACCTCGGCAAGTTTAACCAGGGGGATTACTTTGCGGCGGTGGAAGATAAAAACCATTCAGAGAACGTATCGCGCGTGCTCTATCCGGATGACTCCACCGATTCAGGCCGTGAACTGCGTTTGCGTCAGGAGTATTTCCTCGTCTCCGCCACGGTGCAGGATATTTTGAATCGCCACTGGCAAATGCATGAAACCTGGGACAACCTGGCGGATAAAATTGCTATCCATCTCAATGACACCCACCCGGTTTTAGCCATCCCTGAATTGATGCGCTTGTTGATCGACGATCACAAGTTCAGCTGGGATGACGCTTTTGAGGTCACTTGCCAGGTGTTCTCGTACACCAACCACACATTGATGAGTGAAGCGCTGGAAACCTGGCCGGTGGATATGTTCGGCAAGATTCTGCCGCGCCACCTCAGCATTGTGTTTGAAATCAACGATTACTTCCTGAAAACCATCCAGGAATACTATCCGGATGATTGGGATTTGATGTCACGCATCTCGATCATCGACGAAAACAACGGCCGCAAGGTGCGCATGGCGTGGCTGGCGGTGGTGGTCAGCCACAAGGTGAATGGCGTTTCAGAGCTGCACTCCAATCTGATGGTGCAGTCGCTGTTTGCTGATTTCGCGCGCCTGTTCCCGGGGCGTTTCTGTAATAAAACCAACGGCGTGACGCCGCGTCGCTGGCTGGCGCTGGCCAACCCGGCGCTTTCTGATGTGCTGGATGAGACGATTGGTCGCACCTGGCGAACCGACCTCAGTCAGCTGAGCGATCTGACGCCACACATCGATTATCCGGCCTTTATCGAGCAAATTTCCGACGCCAAATTCGCCAACAAAAAACGTCTGGCGGATTGGGTGGCGAAGAACATGGATATTGTGCTGGATCCGCATGCGCTGTTCGATGTGCAGATCAAACGTATCCATGAATATAAGCGTCAGCTGCTTAACGTGCTGCACGTCATCACCCGTTATAACCGCATCAAAGCCGATCCCACCGCGGATTGGGTGCCGCGCGTGAATATCTTCGCCGGTAAAGCGGCGTCGGCCTATTACGTGGCGAAGCACATCATCCATCTGATCAACGATGTTGCCAACGTGATCAACAACGATCCGCAGGTGAAGAACAAGCTGAAGGTGGTGTTTATTCCTAACTACAGCGTGAGCCTGGCGCAGATCATTATTCCGGCGGCGGATCTGTCCGAGCAGATCTCTACGGCAGGCACCGAGGCGTCCGGCACCAGTAACATGAAGTTTGCCCTCAATGGCGCGTTGACCATCGGTACGCTGGATGGTGCGAACGTCGAGATGCGCGAGCATGTGGGTGCGGAAAATATCTTTATCTTCGGCAACACCACGCCGCAGGTCGAGCAGCTGCGCAAGGATGGCTACAACCCGCGTAAATATTATGAGGAAGATGCCGAGCTGCACCAGGCGCTAACGCAAATTGCTAGCGGTGCATTCAGCCCGGGAGAGCCAGGTCGCTATCGCAATCTGTTTGATGCGCTGGTGAACTTCGGCGATCACTATCAACTGCTGGCCGATTATCGCAGCTATGTGGATGCGCAGGATAAGGTGGACAAGCTTTATCGTCAGCCGGATGAGTGGCAGCGCCGTGCGGCATTGAATATCGCCAACATGGGCTACTTCTCAGCAGACAGGACGATCCAGGAGTACGCGGACGAGATTTGGCATATTTCGCCGGTGAGATTGTAAGGTATGAAATGGGTCGCCATTAAAGGCGACCCTGAACGCAATGGATGAGATTTTCGAAGGGTGCGCTTTTATACGCACCTATAAAGCATTACTTGAGAGTGATGCTTTTCACGATCGCATCAGCATCGCTCTGCGCCTGCTGCTGATTGTCGGCTGGAAGAGTGATCTGCAGGGTCAGCAGTTTGCCTTCCACTTTTGCCAGAATCACGGAAGACCATGAGGTTTGGTTGTTGGCCGAAATCACGGTATCCAACTGCTGAGCTGGCTGATCTTTCAGCGTCACCGCTTTGTTAGAAACGACCTGCAACTGCGGATCGCGACCGCGCTGCTGCTGTTCCAGACGCTGTGACAAGGCATCCAGCGCTTCGTTGGTCGGATCGCCCGCAATCACAATAATTGCGCGCTGGCCGGTTTCATCGGCGTACACATGCATATTGGTAGATTCAGAACCGAGTTTACCGCTTTTATCAGACATGCCCGCCGGCAGACTGAAGCTCAGCTTGCCGTCCATCAGGTTCACCGTCTGGGCTGACTGGCTGGCGCTGGCACCGTTGCTGCCTGCCGCCGCATCTTCTTTCTTCTGATCACAGGCCGCAAGGCCTAACACCAACAAACCAATACCCGCATATTTCACTAAGTTACGCATTCTTTTCCCTTTGATGATTCCAGTCAGGTGCTTTCTACCCGGTATAAAAACGGAATCGGCGGTCAAAAGCAACCGCCGGTTTGTCAGGAAATCTTAGCGCGCTGCGGCGTTTCGTCTATGTGCAATTAGCCGAAATTGATCTGACGCTGTGTCGAGCGCTCTGCCAGACGTTTTAGCAGGCTGTTCAGCAACACACCGTAAGCAGGCAGGAAGAAAATCATGCAGATCAGCACTTTGAAGCTGTAATCCACCAGTGCGATCTCCACCCAATGCGCGGCCATGAACGGGTCCGGGCTCTTGTAGAAGGCGATGAAAAAGAAGGCCAGCGTATCGCTGATATTGCCGAGGAACATGGCTGCAGCAGGGGCGATCCACCACTGCGGTAAACGACGCAAACGGTTAAAAACGTGGACATCCAGAATCTGACCGAGCGCATAGGCCATAAAGCTGGCACTGGCGATACGTGCGACAAACAGATTCACCTGTTCCAGCGATGCCCATCCTTGCCATTCGCCCTGGTAAAACACACAGGACACCACGTAAGAGATAAACAGCGCCGGGATCATCACCGCCAAAATAATACGACGGGCTAACGGCGCGCCAAAGATGCGCACGGTGAGATCGGTAGCGAGGAAGATAAATGGAAAGCTAAAGGCACCCCAGGTGGTGTGGAAGCCGAAGATGGAAACCGGCAGCTGGACCAGATAGTTACTGGACGTGATCACCAGCAGATGGAATAGGGAAAGCCAAAACAGCGCATGCATGCGCTGACGTGCAGAGAAATCAATCATGTGAGACCTTTTTGAGTAATGGGGTGAGGGAACCCAACAATCCTCTTCATACTTCGCGTTGTCGCTTCGTTGGCTAAGTTCGCGTACCCCAGCCACTTACTTATGTAAGCTCCTGGGGATACACGCACTTGCCGCCTTGCTAAAACGCGAATTATTTCGAGGATTAAGCAATTTGGTAAAAAAACGGCGGCATCTTAGCGCGTTGCGCAAATAATGCAATGGTTAATTTTAACGCAATCGTTATCGCCTTGCGCTGAGCATTTAGCGCGCTAGAATGAGCGCCCATCTTGAATGAAGACAGAGAATCATGAGCGATCCCTTTTCTGCGCCGGACCACAAGCTTGATGCCCTTGGCCTGCGCTGCCCTGAGCCGGTAATGATGGTGCGCAAAACCGTGCGCACCATGCAGGCGGGCGAAACCTTACTGATCATTGCCGATGATCCGGCCACCACGCGTGATATTCCCGGTTTTTGCCGCTTTATGGAACATCAGTTGCTGGCACAGCAGACGGAAACGCTGCCGTACCAGTATCTGATTCAGAAGGGCACGGCTTAACGCTGTCGCAGCAATCGCAAAGCGTTGGCTGTGACCAGCGCTGTCGCACCTGAATCTGCCAGCACTGCCAGCCACAGACCGGTGAAACCGAGCAGTGTGGTGATCAGGAAAATGCCTTTCAGCCCCAGCGCTATCGCGATGTTTTGACGGATGATGGCGCGCGTGCGACGGGCCAGTGCGATAGTGCGTGGCAGAATTGCCAGACGGTTTTGTGTCAGCGCGGCGTCGGCGGCTTCCAGCGCGACATCGGTGCCGCTGCCCATGGCAATGCCAATCGTGGCCGCTTTCATCGCCGGGGCGTCGTTAATGCCATCGCCTACCATGGCCAGCGGCTGCTGCTCCTCCAGTTTGCGCACCATCTCCACTTTATCGGCAGGCAACAAGCCGGCGCGATAATCGATGTTGAGTTGCGTCGCCATCGACGCCGCCGCACGCGGGTTATCACCGGTCAACATCAGGCTATTAATGCCCAGCGCTTGCAACTGTGCCAGCGCCGTGACGGCTTCCTCGCGTAGCTGATCCTGCAACGCCAGGGTGCCGATGACGGTCTCATCCTGTAACAGCACCACCACGGTTTTACCTTGAGCTTCCCGTTGCGCGATCGCCTGCTGCTGATCGGTCGTGAGCGTGGTGGCATCGCGTGGTGCCAGCAGCTGATAGGTCACGCCATCAATCTGCGCACGGATGCCGCTGCCAGCCAGCGTTTGCTGCTGCCGGGCGCGCGGTAGCCTGAGCTGGCGCTTTTCGGCCTCACGCACGATGGCGATCGCCAATGGATGGCTGGAACCTTGCTCCACTGCCGCCGCAATGCTCAGCAGTGCATTTGCTTCCATCGCACTGAAAGATTCGACCTCGGTCACCTGCGGTTTACCCAGTGTGAGGGTACCGGTTTTATCGAATGCGATGGTCTGGATGCGGCTGAGACGTTCCAGCGCGGCGCCACCTTTGATCAGGGCGCCCTGTCGCGCGGCCGCCGCTAAGCCAGAGGTGATTGCAGCGGGGGTAGAAATCACCAGCGCACAAGGGCAACCTATTAACAGCAGCGTCAGGCCTTTATAAATCCACGGCAACCACGCTGCCCCCGCTAACAGTGGCGGCAGCACCATCACTAACAGCGCCAGCAGCATAATGGCAGGCGTATAAATGCGGCTGAAGCGATCGATAAAGCGCTCAACCGGTGCACGGTGGCTTTCAGCTTCTTCGATGAGCTGTAGGATGCGATCAATCGCGCTCTGGCCAGGTTCGGAGATGACTTTCAGCGTGACCAGGCGATCCACGCTAGTGGCGCCCGCCATCACCGTTTCGCCCGGCTGACGGGCAACCGGCACGGACTCGCCCGTCAGCGCACTTTCATCAAAACTGGCGCTCTGGTTTAGCAGCTCGCCATCGGCCGGCAAACGACCGCCAGCCGCGACTTCAATCGTATCGCTAGGATGCAAGTCGGCCAGCGCCACCTGCTCGCGCTGCGTGCCTTTCAAACGCGTAGCAGTATCGGGGCGCAGTGCCATTAACGCCGTCACACCGCGTCGTGCGCGAGAAGCTGCAAATGACTCCAGCCTTTCACCCAGCTGGAACAGCAACAGCACCATCGCGGCTTCGGCATGTGCGCCAATCACCAACGCACCGGTGGCGGCAAGGGTCATCAGGGTTTCGATACTGAAGGGTGAACCGCCTCGCAGCAGTTTCCACGCGCTGAATGCAATCGGAGCCAGGCCGATCAGCGTGGTCATCACAAACAGGCGATCGCCCCATACCGGAGAAACCTGGCTCAGCAGCCAACTGGCAAGCATCAGCAGCGCCAGTAACAGCAAACCGGCATTTTCCTGCCAGCGGCGTTGCGGTGCGGGCTGAGATTGCGGATCGTTTGAGGTCAGGGTAAAACCGACATTTTTGACGGCCTGTTCGATGGCCGGGCGAATATCCTGGTCGGCATCCACCACCAGTTTTTCACTGGCAAAAATCACGCGAGCTGTGCGCACCTGCGCCAGCTGTTGTACAGCACTTTCAATTTTTCGCGCGCAGCTGGGGCAATCCATTCCGGCAATCTGCCAGCGGAATTGATGAGATGTGGATGAGGGCCTGTCGCTTTCGGCGTCGCTTTCGCCGCCGGGACTGCCGCTGTCGTTGTCACAGCAACCGCAACCACTTTCTGGTGTGGCGGGGAGGGCGGCTGAGATTTTCAGCGTCGTAGGTGAAACACTGCGAATGGCGCACAGCGGCTGGGTTTTGCTGTGGGATTTTCCACAACGGCATGAATGAGAATGGGCGTGCATAGAGCCTCCGGTATCAATGCGGGCCACTGCCCGCATCCCGAATGCTACACTCTGGAGTCAACTCCAGAGTCAAGCAAAAGGTCATCTTTTCTTCAATACAGCCACAGCGAACGCACAATCATAAAGTGGCCGGCGAAATAGCAAGCGGCAACAATGGCGCTATCGGCACTGAAACGGCGGCGATAATGGGTGATAAACCAGATAATGTTGCCTAATAGCAGCAGTCCGGCGCCAACCAATAGTGAGAAGCTGTAATCCGTCGGGCGGAAGAAGTAATTCTCTGCCGCCATCCAGTTCATCACCAGCGTCATCCCAATTAGGGTACAGATCGGCCAGCGCAAATCCTCCAGCTTCGACCAGATAATGCCAATCACCACCACCCCAATCACCAGCAGCGTGACCGGAATCGGCCAGAAGAAACTCATGGTCATGTGGGCAGCAAAGCTGATGGTGTAGAGCAGATGTGACAGGAAGAATGCACCCAGCGCATAGAGCATTTGCTGGCGAGGCAGTAACGTCAGTGCATCGCCGACCAGAGTGGCAACCAGGCCAGCCAGAATCAGGTAATCGGTGGTATTGAGCGTGGGCGCTTGCCAGGCCCAGGCGACCAGCAACAGCAAGGTAACAGGTTTGAACAGCCAGCGTTGCCACTGCGGGCCACGGTATGAAGCATCAACGTACAGCCAACCGGAAAAAAGTACGGCAAGGAAAGACCAAAGCATGTTTTCTCCCTTTTCTGAACGTGCTGTTCAGAGTCATGAATTTTCCCAAAATCGCGATCTCAGTGTAAGTTACCGGCGACGAATGTGACAATCGGTCAACTCTGGTTGTATGCTTTGTCGTCTTTTACTGTTCCGACATTAACGCAAAGTGCGAGAGAAAACATGAGCAAACCACCGCTAATCTTTTTCATCGTTCTGGCGATTATTGCCGTATTGGCGACCCGTCAGTTTATTAAGCAACGCCGTGAAACCGCGGTAAATGATGCTTCACCGATTCGCTCACTGAGCGTAGAAGTGAAAACCAAACGTGAGTTTCCTTCCCCCAATCGCCGTTCGCGCCAGCGTGAAGAGATTGTGGCTGAAGATATGAAGTACGAAGCCTGGTTTCATCCACTCAATGGGGCGAGTGATATCAAGGTGGTGGTGAGCGCCGATGACTATCATCATATCGATAAGGGCGCGAAGGGAGAGTTGAAAATGCAGGGCAGTCGCTTTGTCAGTTTCACGCCTGCGCAATAAAACGGGCCGCTGCAGCGGCCCGTATCCTTACATCTTTGGGTAATGCTTTTTCTGCCACGCCAGCAGTTCAAACACACCAAAAAAGAAAATTTTCGCTTGCGTGACGCCACTGAGTTTTGGCGCCTCTTTCGGCTGAGTCGCGCGCAGCAGAACCAGCTGCAAGCCGTGCATGATCACCATGAAGAACAGTGCCACATGCACAAAGTAGCGCAGCGGTGTCGGGAAAGGATGCACCAGATTGAGCAGCAGAAATGCCCAGACGCAAATCATCAGTAATCGTCCCAGATTAAGCCACATCGTGCGTCTCCTGTTGGCGTTGATAAAGGCGATATGCCACCTGACCGGCAATTTTTTCGCGGTACAAGTCCCAGTTAGCGGGCGCCACAGGCGTGCCGTGCTCCACTTCGCTTTCGACGTAAATCAGTGCGTTCTCCGCCAGCCAGCCGTTGTTTTCCAGCAGCGTTAGCGTCTCCAGCAGTAATCCTTTACGGAATGGTGGATCAACAAACACCACATCGAACGGCTCTCCGGGTTGGCTCAACCACTGTAGCGTATTGGTCTGCACGACGTTGCCTTGCGTCGCACGCAGGGTTTGCAGATTCTGCGACAGCTGTTGGGCGACGGAACGTTCCATCTCAAGCAGCGTAGCAGACGCCGCATAGCGTGACAGTGCTTCCAGCCCGAGCGCACCGCTACCGGCGAAGCAATCGAGACAACGCGCTTCCTGAATATCCGGCGCTAACCAGTTAAACAGGGTTTCACGCACGCGATCGGTTGTCGGGCGCAGGCCTGCGCTATCCGGCACCGGTAATTTGCGGCCGCGCCACTGTCCGCCAATGATACGAATCTGGCCAGCAGCGCCGCTGCTGCGGGGGGATTTACTCATTTTGCTCACAACTCGTCATAATTTGTTGCGTAGTTTAACGGGCGTGGCAGGCAGAAGAAACGTAAAAAAGGGTGCTGTGGTGCGCTGGCTGGAAAGTGTTAGACTACTGAGTTGATATGGGGCGCGTAATTGCCTGATTTTTACGCCGCTCACGAACAAAAAATTGAATTTTTTATCCCCTGGGAACAGCGTGCTACCGGGAATAAGCCATCGAGGAGTGTGGTTACACAATGGCAAAAGAGAAAAAACGTGGCTTTTTTTCCTGGCTAGGCTTTGGCAAAGAAGAAGAGAAGCAGCAGCCTGCGGAAGAGCAGCAACCGGCCGAAGCGGCGCAACAGCCGATCGCTGAAGAGAGCGCGTTAGCAAGCGCCGAAGCGCAGGCGGAAGAGACGGTTGCCGTCACTGAGCACGTAGCCGAAGAACAACGGGCACAGCCGGAAGCGGTGGTGTCCAAGCCGATCACGGCAATTGAAGAGGAAGTGCTACCGGAGGAGGAAATCCATCCGGACGTAGCACCTGTCGAAGAAGAGCCTCAGGCAGAAGAACTGATTGTTGAAGCGCCTGCTGCGCAGCACGAGCCGGAGATCGAAGAAGCGTCCGTTGCGCCAGTAGTTGCGCAGTACGAGCCGGAAATCGCAGAAGCGGTCGTTGAGCCAGTGATTGCGCAGCATGAGCCAGAGATCGAAGAAGCGGTCGTTGAGCCATTGGTTGGGCAGCATGAGCCAGAGATCGAGGAAGCGGCTGTTGAGCCACTCGTTGCGCAGCATGAGCCGGAAATCGAAGAAGCAGCCGTTGAATCGGAAGACGACGCGTTAAGCGACGAAGAACTTGAAGCCTTGGCGTTGGCCGAAACCTATGCGGAAGACGCTGAAGCCGAAGCGCAGGATACTGTCAGCGATTTACCGCTGGCCGCAGCGCCGCTGATCACGCAGGAGCAGGATCGTCCGACCAAAGAGGGCTTCTTTGCTCGCCTCAAGCGCAGCCTGGTCAAAACCCGAGAAAACCTCGGTTCCGGTTTTGTTAGCCTGTTCCGCGGCAAAAAAATCGATGATGACCTGTTTGAAGAGCTGGAAGAGCAGTTGCTGATTGCTGATGTGGGTGTAGAGACCACGCGCCGTATCATCACCAATCTGACGCAGCAGGCTAACCGCAAGCAGTTGCGTGATGCTGAAGCACTTTACGGCCTGCTGAAAAGTGAAATGGCCGGCATTCTGGAAAAGGTTGATCAGCCACTGGATGTGGGCGGCAAAACGCCGTTTGTTATCCTGATGGTAGGCGTCAACGGCGTGGGTAAAACCACCACTATCGGTAAGCTGGCGCGTCAATATCAGGCTCAGGGAAAATCAGTGATGTTGGCGGCGGGTGATACCTTCCGTGCAGCAGCAGTGGAACAGCTTCAGGTCTGGGGTCAGCGTAACAACATTCCTGTGGTGGCTCAGCATACGGGTGCTGACTCGGCTTCCGTTATCTTCGACGCCATTCAGGCCGCGAAGTCACGCAACGTCGATGTACTCATTGCAGATACCGCTGGTCGCCTGCAGAACAAAGCCCATCTGATGGAAGAGCTGAAAAAAATCACCCGCGTGATGAAAAAGCTGGATGAGGATGCACCACATGAAGTGATGTTAACCCTCGATGCCAGCACCGGGCAAAACGCCGTTAGCCAGGCCAAACTGTTCCATGAAGCGGTGGGACTGACCGGCATCACGCTGACCAAGCTCGACGGCACCGCCAAAGGTGGTGTGATCTTCTCGGTTGCCGATCAGTTTGGCATTCCGATTCGTTATATCGGTGTCGGGGAAGGCATCGAGGATTTACGGCCGTTTAAGGCCGCAGACTTTATTGAGGCACTGTTTGCCCGAGAGGAATGATTGGGATGATTCGCTTTGAAGAGGTCAGTAAAGCATACCTGGGAGGACGTCAGGCGCTGCAGGGAGTGGATTTCCATCTTCGCCCCGGCGAAATGGCATTCCTGACCGGCCACTCCGGTGCAGGGAAAAGTACCTTGCTGAAGCTGATTTGTGGCATTGAGCGCCCGAGCGCCGGGCAAATCTGGTTTAGCGGCCACGATATTTCACGTCTGCGTCGCAGCGAAGTGCCTTTCCTGCGACGTCAGATCGGGATGATTTTCCAGGATCACCACTTGCTGATGGATCGTTCGGTCTATGACAACGTGGCGATTCCACTGATCATTTCCGGCGCCAGTGGTGAAGATATTCGTCGCCGTGTATCGGCAGCGCTGGATAAAGTCGGCTTGCTCGACAAAGCGAAGAGTTATCCGATCCAGCTTTCTGGTGGTGAACAGCAACGTGTCGGCATTGCCCGCGCGGTGGTGAACAAACCTGCGGTGCTGCTGGCGGACGAACCCACCGGTAATCTGGATGATGCCCTGTCAGAAGACATTCTGCGCCTGTTTGAAGAGTTCAATCGTGTTGGTGTGACCGTCTTAATGGCGACGCACGACACCGGGCTGATTGCCCGCCGCAATTACCGCTTGATGACGCTGAATCAGGGACGCCTGCACGGAGGCCATGATGGTCAATAAACGCAATAAGCGCCCAGCGGCGCCGAAGGCGGCGAAGGCGCCTTCGAAAAGTAAGGCGCTGAAAGGCGGCTGGCAGGAGCAGTGGCGCTATGCGCTGCGCGGTACGCTCTCGGATATGTGGCGTCAGCCGCTGGCCACGCTGCTGACCGTGATGGTGATTGCTATCTCGCTGACGCTGCCGAGCGTCTGCTATATGGTGTGGAAAAACGTCAGCCAGGCGGCGACGCAGTGGTATCCGGCACCGCAGTTGACGGTGTATCTGGATAAAGCGCTGGATGATACGGCGGCTGAGAATGTCGCTGCTGAGCTGAAAAAGTTAGATGGCGTGGATAACGTTAACTATCTGACCCGTGAAGAAGCGCTGAATGAGTTCCGCAACTGGTCTGGTTTCGGCGGTTCAATGGACATGCTGGAGCAAAACCCGCTGCCTGCCGTGGCCATCATCACGCCGAAACTGAATTTCCAGAATTCAGACACTATGGCTAACCTGCGCGACCGCGTGTCGAAAGTGCAGGGTGTGGATGAAGTGCGCATGGATGACAGCTGGTTTGCCCGTTTAGCGGCGTTAACCGGGCTGGTAGGGCAAATTGCTTCGATGATTGGTCTGCTGATGGTGGTGGCGGTGTTCCTGGTGATTGGTAACAGCGTGCGCCTGAGCATCTTTGCCCGTCGCGATACCATTAACGTGCAAAAGCTGATTGGTGCCACCGACGGCTTTATCTTGCGTCCGTTCCTGTATGGCGGCGCGCTGTTAGGTTTCAGTGGTGCAGTGCTTTCACTGCTGCTGTCCGAAGTGCTGGTACTGCGTCTGCAATCAGTCGTAGCGCAGGTGGCGACGGTGTTTGGCACCACCTTTGTTCTTGAAGGTTTTTCCTGGGACGAAGGGCTGCTACTGCTGCTCATCGCCGCCATTATTGGCTGGGTTGCCGCATGGTTAGCCACTGTACAACATTTACGCCGATTTACGCCGCAGTAACCAACAGCAACGTTTTTTGATATACTCTTCCTCTGCTGCCGACGATCTGGGAGCAGAGGAATCTTCCTATTTTCCCCGCCGTCATCTGTGTGTAAAATATTCACTGCTAATATTGAACTTGTGGATAACTTTGTCGTCCAAGTAGCACAGATTGCTTTTGGTTTTTTCGCGACGTTGACATAATGTAACGTCTGCGCAAAATACCGCGCAGCAAGTCCATTGAATTTGTGAGGGTTTGAATGACCAAAGAAATGCAAACTTTAGCGATTGCGCCTCTGGGTAACCTGGAATCTTATGTCCGGGCTGCCAACAACTGGCCGGTATTAACGGCAGAAGAGGAGAAGGCATTAGCGGAGAAACTGCATTACCAGGGCGATCTGGATGCAGCTAAGACGCTGATCCTGTCTCACCTGCGCTTTGTTGTTCATATTGCTCGTAACTACTCCGGTTACGGCCTGCCACAGGCGGACCTGATTCAGGAAGGTAACATCGGCCTGATGAAGGCGGTGCGTCGCTTCAACCCTGAAGTTGGCGTGCGTCTGGTGTCATTTGCCGTGCACTGGATCAAAGCAGAGATTCACGAATACGTGCTGCGTAACTGGCGTATTGTGAAAGTCGCGACCACGAAAGCCCAGCGCAAGCTGTTCTTTAATCTGCGTAAAAGCAAACAGCGTCTTGGTTGGTTTAATCAGGATGAAGTGGAGATGGTTGCGCGCGAGTTGGGCGTGAGCAGCAAAGATGTCCTCGAGATGGAATCTCGTATGGCCGCGCAGGATATGACTTTCGACATGTCTTCGGATGACGAAGCTGGCGAAGGTAAGCCGATGGCACCGGTACTCTATCTGCAGGATAAAACCTCAGACTTTGCCGACGGCATTGAAGAGGATAACTGGGATGCGCACGCTGCTGATAAGCTGAGCGATGCCATGCTGAGCCTTGATGAGCGCAGCCAGCACATCATCCGCGCCCGTTGGCTGGATGATGAGAATAAAACCACTTTGCAGGAGTTGGCCGACAAATATGGCGTCTCTGCAGAGCGTGTGCGTCAGCTGGAAAAGAACGCCATGAAGAAACTGCGTATGGCGATTGAAGCCTGATAACCATCGGGTGAAAAACGGGGCGACTTTATAGTCGCCCTTTTTATTTGCCCGCAGTCCGTAGCCGCGCAATGTATTGCGCATCAGTCACCAACCCTGGCGCTTCAGGACAGCGCGATAAATCGCGCCGTTACGTGTCCGCAATAATTAGCGCACCCAGCCATCGGCCTGCGCGCGAAAACCACAGGCCTGCATAAAGGCCGCGCGCACACTCTGATCGTCGTCGCCGTCATCGGCTACCCACCAATCTGCCAGCGCGCGATTCTGCGCGATAGTCTCTTCCAGCAAATATTGCCCGACTCCACGGCGGCGCGTCACTTCGCGCACGGTGAGGTGTGAAATCTTCCCCTGCGTGCCACAAATCTCCAGCTGCAACCCGCCCAACAGACGATCGTTAAACCTTGCCGCATACAACCGCTGCGTCTCGCTTAATGCAGCCTCAAGTTGCGAAATATCGATCTGCGACCAGACTTTAGCTAAATCCAACCGATCCTGCGGCGTGAGTGCGGTGATTCGCTGAATAGTGAGCTTCATTACCCTTACCTGTACTGCCAGAAAGGCCATAGTGTAGCGAATTTAGACAGTCAGCGTGCTGTCACTTTTTTGCGATGAAAATAGGTCAAATGCCAGCCACTTTGCCAGGATTGTGGAGGAAGCCATCAATGTTAGCTGAAAAAGCCAGCATAACGCGCTGGCATTTTGGCTAAAAACCGGCCATAAAAACCAGATGATTCTGCTGTGCAACGCGACTAATACTGAATATGTCAGTTGATTTACAGAAGAAAGTTCCTGTTTAATAACCTGAAAAATAAAGCCTTATTACCAATAAATGCCAGAAAAGAGCGCTAACTCATTATTCTTGAATCAGTTTTCCTCTTTGACTGGCAGAAAATAAACCAAACACAACGACACACGACACAACAGATGGGGAAGTTCGCATGAAAATGAGTAAAGGACGCGCATTACTGGCGGGTTGCGTTGCGCTGGCGCTGAGCCACGCGGCACTGGCGAAAGATATCAAGATTGCCATCGTTGGCGCAGCAACTGGTCCGGTTGCACAATACGGTGATATGCAGTTCACCGGTGCAGCGCAAGCCATTAAGGACATCAACGCCAAAGGTGGCGTGAACGGTGACAAACTGGTTGGCGTGGAATATGACGACGCCTGTGACCCGAAACAAGCGGTTGCAGTGGCCAACAAAGTGGTTAACGACGGCATCAAGTATGTGATCGGCCACCTGTGCTCCTCTTCTACTCAGCCTGCTTCCGACATCTATAACGATGAAGGCATTCTGATGATCACCCCAGCGGCAACCGCACCAGAGCTGACCGCGCGTGGCTATGCGGATGTGCTGCGTACTACCGGTCTGGATTCCGATCAGGGTCCAACCGCTGCAACTTACATTCTCAATGAGATCAAACCAAAACGTATCGCTGTGGTGCATGACAAGCAGCAGTACGGTCAGGGACTGGCCGAATCGGTGCAGAAAACCCTGAAAGCCAAAGGCGGCAATGTGGTGCTGTTCGAAGGTATCACCGCGGGCGATAAAGATTTCTCTACGCTGATTGCGCGTCTGAAGAAAGAAAACGTCGATTTCGTTTACTACGGTGGCTACTACCCAGAGCTGGGCCAGATTCTGCGTCAGGCAAAAGCAGCCGGTCTGACTGCTGGCTTCATGGGTCCAGAAGGTGTAGGCAACGCCTCACTGTCTAACATCGCCGGTGATGCATCTGAAGGCCTGTACGTCACCTTGCCGAAACGTTATGACCAGTTGCCAGAGAACAAGGCGATTGTTGAAGCCATCAAAGCTAATACCGCGTCTAACCGTAAAGATCCAACCGGTCCGTTCGTCTGGACCACCTATGCGGCCATTCAGTCGCTGGTGGCCGGTATTGAACGTAGCAAGAGCGCTGAGCCAGATGCCATTGCTAAAAACCTGAAAGAGGGCGCAGCGGTTCCAACGGTGATGGGCAACCTGAACTGGGATCAGAAAGGCGACCTGAAGGGCTTCGAATTTGGTGTCTTCAAATGGCACAAAGACGGTTCCTCTACCGCTGTTAAGTAATTCCCAAGCTTAAATAGATTGGCCCTCTCTTTTGCCGGAGAGGGCTGGGGGAGGGACAGCGCGTACCGTCTTGATGGGATCCCGCGCGCCTGTTCCCTCACCCTAACCCTCTGCCAAAAGGGAGAGGGGATTTTTAGTCCACATGCAGGTCCTCACTATGTCCGAGCAGTTTCTCTATTTCATTCAGCAGATGTTCAACGGGGTCACCCTCGGGAGCACTTACGCGCTGATCGCCATTGGTTACACCATTGTTTACGGCATCATCGGCATGATCAACTTCGCCCATGGCGAGGTGTATATGATCGGCAGTTATGTCTCCTTTATTGTGATTGCCGCCCTGATGATGATGGGTATCGATACCACGTGGCTGATGATCGCCGCCGGTTTTGTGATGGCGGTGATCATCTCCAGCGCTTACGGCTGGAGCATTGAGCGCGTGGCGTACAAACCCGTGCGCTCCTCTAAGCGTTTGATCGCCCTCATCTCGGCTATCGGGATGTCGATCTTCCTGCAGAACTACGTCAGTCTGACGCAAGGTTCGCGCGATCTGGCGTTGCCAAGCCTGATTACCGGCCAGTGGACGCTGGGCGAGAGCAACGGCTTTGCTGCCACGCTCTCCACCATGCAGCTGGTGATTTGGGTCGTGACCTTCCTCTCGATGCTGGCCCTGACGCTGTTTATTCGTTATTCACGTATGGGCCGCGCCTGCCGCGCCTGTGCGGAAGACCTGAAAATGGCCAGTCTGCTGGGGATTAACACTGACCGCGTGATCTCACTGACCTTCATTATTGGTGCGGCGATGGCGGCGGTGGCGGGCGTGCTGCTCGGCCAGTTCTACGGCTCTATTAACCCGTTCATCGGCTTTATGGCCGGGATGAAGGCGTTTACCGCTGCGGTACTGGGCGGCATCGGCAGTATTCCGGGCGCGATGATTGGTGGTCTGGTGCTCGGTATCGCTGAAGCGCTGACCTCGGCGTATCTGTCGACTGAATACAAAGATGTGGTGTCATTCGCACTGCTGATTGTAGTGCTGCTGGTGATGCCTACCGGCATTCTGGGCCGTCCGGAGGTAGAGAAAGTATGAAACGCCTCGGTCTGGTCAACGCCGTGATTTCAACGGTGATGTTACTGATTCTCGCCACCTTCTTTATGGGCGTCCGTCTTGATCTTGATGGCACCAAACTGGTGGTGGCTAACGCTGGCGCGGCGCGCTGGAACTGGATTTTCATCGGCTGTGCGGTGGTTTTTGTCTTCCAGCTGCTGCGCCCGGTGTTCCATGGAAAGTTCAAACGCAGCGGTAAAGGCTTTGTGCTGCCGGGCTTCGATGGTTCGACGCCAAAGCAAAAGCTGGTGATGGCGCTGTTGATTGCTGCTGCGGTGCTGTGGCCGTTTCTGGTGTCGCGCGGCAGTGTCGATATCGCCACATTAACGCTGATCTACGTGATGCTCGGTCTCGGCCTCAACGTGGTGGTCGGCCTGTCTGGTTTGCTGGTGCTGGGCTACGGTGGTTTCTATGCCATCGGCGCTTACACCTTCGCGCTGCTCAATCACTATTACGGTTTTGGTTTCTGGGAAAGCCTGCCGCTGGCGGGGATTGTCGCAGGTGCGTTTGGCATGATGCTCGGCTTCCCGGTACTGCGCCTGCGCGGTGACTATCTGGCGATTGTGACGCTCGGCTTCGGTGAAATCGTGCGTATTCTGCTGCTCAACAGCACTTCGATCACTGGTGGTCCAAACGGTATTGCGCAGATCCCTAAACCGAGCCTGTTTGGCATTGAGTTTGGGCGTCGCGTCAGTGAAGGCGGCTGGACCACTTTCCATGAGCTGACGGGCCTGCAGTACGATCCGAATCATCGTGTCATCTTCCTCTATCTGGTGGCGCTGCTGCTGGTGGTGCTGACCTTGTTCGTGATTAACCGTTTGCTGCGTATGCCATTGGGTCGCGCGTGGGAAGCGCTGCGTGAAGATGAGATCGCCTGTCGTTCATTGGGACTCAGCCCAACACGCATCAAGCTGACCGCTTTCACTATCAGTGCCGTGTTCGCCGGTTTTGCTGGCACGCTGTTTGCCGCACGTCAGGGTTTTGTTAGCCCGGAATCCTTCACCTTCGTCGAATCAGCCTTTGTGCTGGCGATTGTGGTACTGGGCGGCATGGGTTCGCAGTTTGCGGTGATCCTCGCGGCCGTGCTGCTGGTGGTGTCGCGCGAATTGATGCGTGATTTGAACGAGTACAGCATGCTGGTGCTGGGTGGTTTGATGGTGCTGATGATGATTTGGCGTCCGCAAGGATTGTTGCCGATGAAACGTCCACACCTGAAGTTGAAAAGCAGTAAACAAGGAGAGCAGGCATGAGTCAGCCTTTGTTAGCCGTTGAAGGCTTGATGATGCGCTTTGGCGGGCTGTTGGCCGTCAACAATGTGGCGCTGGAACTGCATCCCCAGGAAATCGTGTCACTGATCGGGCCGAACGGTGCCGGTAAAACCACGGTGTTCAACTGCCTGACCGGTTTTTACAAGCCGACCGGCGGTACCATCAAACTGCGCGATCAGGAGTTGCAGGGCCAGCCAGGCCAGAAGATTGCGCGTATGGGCATCGTGCGTACTTTCCAGCACGTGCGACTGTTCCGTGAGATGACGGTGATTGAAAACCTGCTGGTCGCGCAGCATCAGCATCTGAAAAGTGGCGTGTTCTCCGGCCTGTTCAAAACCCCGGCGTTCCGTCGCGGGGAGAGTGAAGCGCTGGATCGTGCTGCCACCTGGCTGGATCGCATCGGCCTGCTGGAGCTGGCCAATCGCCAGGCGGGCAACCTCGCTTACGGCCAGCAGCGTCGTCTGGAGATTGCGCGCTGCATGGTGACGCGTCCGGAAATCCTGATGCTGGATGAGCCTGCCGCAGGACTTAACCCACGCGAAACCCACGAACTGGACGAACTGATTGCCGAACTGCGCGGTGAGCATAAGGTCTCGGTACTGTTAATCGAACACGATATGAAGCTGGTGATGGGCATTTCTGACCGCATTTATGTGGTGAACCAGGGCACACCGCTGGCTAACGGTACGCCGGAAGAAGTGCGTAACAATCCGGATGTGATCCGTGCTTATTTAGGTGAGGCGTAATATGGCAAACCCAATTTTAACGTTGCAAGGGGTGAGTGCCCATTACGGCCCGATTCAGGCACTGCACAACATCAACCTGCACATCAGTCAGGGTGAAATTGTCACCCTGATTGGGGCTAACGGCGCAGGTAAAACCACGTTGCTCGGCACCCTGTGCGGTGAACCGCGTGCCACCAGTGGCACTATTATCTTCGACGGCAAAGAGATCACTGACTGGCAAACCGCCAAAATCATGCGTGAAGCGATTGCGATTGTGCCGGAAGGCCGCCGCGTGTTTTCCCGGATGACGGTGGAAGAGAACCTGGCGATGGGCGGTTTCTTTGCCACGCGCCAGCAGTATCAGGAGCGCATTGAGCGGGTTTATCAGCTGTTCCCGCGTCTGGCTGAACGTAAAGTGCAGCGCGCGGGCACCATGTCCGGTGGTGAACAGCAGATGCTGGCGATCGGTCGTGCGCTAATGAGTCAGCCGCGTTTGCTGTTACTCGACGAACCTTCTTTAGGTTTAGCACCGATTATTATTCAGCAGATTTTCGATACGATTGAACAGTTGCGTAAAGAGGGCATGACCATTTTCCTGGTGGAGCAAAACGCCAACCAGGCGCTGAAGCTCGCCGATCGCGGCTACGTGCTGGAGAACGGTCATGTGGTGCTGGAAGACAGTGGTGAAGCGTTGCTGTCCAACGAAGCGGTACGCAGCGCTTACCTCGGTGCCTGACCTGGCTTACTTGCCAGCTTGCGGTTGGGCAGTGCTCGCTATCCTCACGTACTACGTGTACGTTCCGGTGGCTGCGCGCTGTCCGCCCGCAATCTGGCTGCGCCGCCGACGGTCTGATAGAAGGTGCGGTCTGACTGCAACGCTGGCGGTCTAAACAGTGGCTCAAGTTTGAGATAACTTGTGCCACTTTAAACTTTCTAATACGCGCAATCTCCGTCACATTCCCGTCATAAACCTGTTATTAATCCGTCATTTCCCCGTGTCATGTTACTTCGCGAACAAAAAAATGCGTGATATCGCGCGTACCTAACAGCACAGGAAAAAACTTATGTCCGCTTTTACGCTTCGTCCCCGCCTGATGAGTGTTTTGCTTGGTCTGGCGCTCAGTGGTAACGCGCTGGCTGCCACTGACATTCCTTTCTGGCACTCAATGGAAGGCGAGTTAGGCAAAGAAGTCGATTCTCTGGCACAACGTTTTAACCAGGCTCACCCAGAATACAAAATCGTACCGACTTACAAAGGTAACTACGAGCAGAGCCTGGCAGCGGGTATCGCTGCTGTGCGTACCGGTAAAGCACCGGCGATTCTGCAGGTTTACGAAGTGGGTACGGCGACCATGATGGCTTCAAAAGCTATCGTGCCTGTGCATGACGTGTTTAAAGACGCGGGCGTGCAGATGGATCCAAAACAGTTCGTGCCAGCGGTTGCAGGTTATTACAGCGACAGCAATGGCCAGCTGATCTCTCAGCCGTTCAACAGCTCAACCCCAGTGCTGTACTACAACAAAGATGCGTTCAAGAAAGCCGGTCTGAACCCAGACCAGCCGCCTAAAACCTGGCAGGAACTGGCAAAAGACGCCGACGCACTGCGTAAAGCGGGCATGACTTGTGGTTACGCCAGCGGCTGGCAGGGTTGGATTCAAATCGAAAACTTCAGCGCCTGGCATGCACTGCCGGTTGCCACCAAAAACAACGGCTTTGACGGTACCGATGCGGTATTGGAATTTAACAAGCCGGTTCAGGTGCGCCACATCCAGATGCTGGAAGACATGAACAAGAAGGGTGATTTCACCTACTTCGGTCGTAAAGATGAATCCACCGCGAAGTTCTACAACGGCGATTGCGGCATCACCACGGCTTCTTCCGGCTCTCTGGCGGATATCAAGCATTACGCGAAATTCAACTTCGGCGTCGGCATGATGCCTTATGACTCAACTGTGCCTAACGCACCGCAGAACGCCATCATCGGCGGCGCGAGCCTGTGGGTGATGAAAGGCAAAGATGCCGACACCTACAAGGGCGTAGCCGAGTTCATGAAGTTCCTGGCTCAGCCAGAAATCGCCGCAGAATGGCACCAGAAGACCGGTTACCTGCCAATCACCACTGCTGCATATGAGCTGACCAAGCAACAGGGCTTCTATGACAAGAACCCAGGCGCAGACATCGCCACACGTCAGATGCTGAACAAAGATCCACTGCCGTTCACCAAAGGCATGCGTCTGGGCAACATGCCACAGATTCGTACCATTGTGGACGAAGAGCTGGAAGGCGTGTGGACGGGCAAACAGGCGCCACAAGCTGCACTGGATAACGCTGTGAAGCGCGGAAACGAACTGCTGCGTCGTTTTGAACAGCAAGTGAAGTAATTCCGTTGTCTCGGGGCTGGCGCATGGCGTCAGCCCCGATTTCTCTTTTGGCGAGTCTGCTATGTCCTCATCACGCCCTGTTTTTCGCTCCCGTTTTTTGCCCTATTTGCTGGTGGCACCACAACTGGTGATTACCGCTATTTTCTTCCTGTGGCCGGCCGGTGAAGCGCTGTGGTATTCGCTGCAAAGCATCGATCCCTTTGGTATTTCCAGCACCTTCGTCGGGCTGGATAACTTCAAACGCCTGTTCAGCGACAGCTATTACCTCGACTCTTTCTGGACCACCATCGAATTCAGCGCACTGGTTACGGTGTGCGGCATGACCTTCTCGCTGCTGCTGGCGGCTCTGGTCGACTACGTGGTGCGTCTGAAAAAACTGTACCAAACGCTATTGCTGCTGCCTTACGCCGTTGCACCGGTGGTCGCTGCCGTGCTGTGGATGTTCCTGTTCAACCCTGGCCTCGGCCTGTTCAGCCATCTGCTGAACCAGATTGGCTATAACTGGAACTACGCGCAAAACAGCGGTCAGGCGATGTTCCTGATCGTGCTGGCATCCATCTGGCAGCAGATGAGCTACAACTTCCTGTTCTTCTTTGCCGCACTGCAGTCGATCCCCAAATCGCTGGTGGAAGCGGCGGCGATAGACGGTGCTGGACCGGTGCGTCGCTTCTTCAATCTGTCACTGCCGCTGATCACCCCGGTGAGTTTCTTCCTGCTGGTGGTCAACCTGGTGTATGCCTTCTTCGACACCTTCCCGGTGATCGATGCCGCGACCGGCGGCGGTCCGGTGCAGGCCACTACCACGCTGATCTACAAAATTTATCGCGAAGGCTTTACCGGTCTGGATCTCTCGTCCTCTGCCGCGCAATCCGTGGTGCTGATGCTGCTGGTGATTGGCCTGACGATCCTGCAATTCCGCTTTGTCGAGCGTAAGGTGCAATACCAATGATTGAGAATCGACGCGGGCTGGACATCTTCAGCCATACCCTGCTGGTGCTCGGTGTCCTGACCATTCTGTTCCCACTGTACGTGGCGATAGTCGCCGCCACGCTGGATAACGAAGCGGTGTATCAGGTGCCGATGACCTTAGTGCCCGGCACACATCTGTGGGACAACATTTCGCGCATCTGGACCCAGGGCGTCAACGGCAGCGGTCCGGCCTTTGGCATGATGATGCTCAACAGCCTGATCATGGCACTCGGCATCACGGTGAGTAAAATCGCGGTGTCGATGCTCTCCGCGTTTGCACTGGTGTGGTTCCGTTTCCCGTTGCGCTCGCTGTTCTTCTGGCTGATCTTCATCACCCTGATGCTGCCGGTGGAAGTGCGTATCTTTCCGACGGTAGAAGTGATTTCAAACCTGCACATGCTCGACAGCTACAGTGGCTTAACCCTGCCGCTCATGGCTTCAGCAACTGCGACCTTCCTGTTCCGCCAGTTCTTTATGTCGTTGCCGGATGAGCTGATTGAAGCGGCGCGCATTGATGGCGCCAGCCCGATGCGCTTCTTCTGGGACATCGTTTTGCCACTGTCCAAAACCAACCTCGCGGCGCTGTTCGTGATCACCTTTATCTACGGCTGGAACCAGTATCTGTGGCCGCTGTTGATCATCAACGATCCCAGTCTCAGCACGGCGGTCGCCGGGGTGAAAAGTATGATCAACACCAGCGGTGGGCCGACGCAGTGGAACGAAGTGATGGCGGCAATGTTATTAACCCTGATCCCACCGGTGGTGGTGGTACTCGTGATGCAACGTGCCTTTGTGCGTGGCCTGGTGGAGAGTGATAAATAAATGGCAGGCGTAACCCTTCAGACCGTCACCAAATCGTATGACGGCAAAAATCAGATCATTCAGCCACTGAATATCACCTTCAATGATGGCGAGTTTATGGTGATGGTGGGCCCTTCCGGCTGCGGCAAATCGACGTTGCTGCGCATGGTAGCGGGGCTGGAACGTGTGACTTCCGGCGATATCTATATCGACGACAAGCGCGTCACCAATATGGAACCGAAAGATCGTGGCATCGCCATGGTATTCCAGAACTACGCGCTTTACCCGCATATGACCGTGGGCAAAAACATGGCTTACGGCCTGAAAATTCGCGGCATGGGTAAAGAGCAGATCGATCAACGCGTAATGGAAGCCGCGCGCAGTCTGGAATTGGATCACCTGCTGTCACGTCGTCCGCGTGAGCTTTCCGGTGGACAGCGCCAGCGTGTGGCAATGGGCCGCGCCATCGTGCGTGAACCAGCGGTGTTCCTGTTCGATGAGCCGCTGTCGAACCTCGATGCGCGCCTGCGTGTGCAGATGCGTCTTGAGCTGCAACAACTGCACCGTCGCCTGAAAACCACCAGTCTGTATGTGACGCACGATCAGGTAGAAGCCATGACGTTGGCCCAGCGCGTGATGGTGATGAACAAAGGTGTAGTCGAGCAAGTCGGCACGCCGGTGGAAGTGTATGAGCGTCCGGCGAGCCAGTTTGTGGCGTCGTTTATCGGTGCACCGGCAATGAACCTGCTGCCAGGCCAGATCAACAGCGACGGCACGCGCTTTACGCTCGATGCGCTTAATAGCTTGCCATTGGGCGAGAGCAAAGCGAAGTGGGCGAATCGTCCCCTTACGTTGGGCATCCGTCCTGAGCATCTGGTGCTCAGCTCGCAAGCAGCGGGCGGCATTCCATTAGTGGTCGATACGCTGGAGATGTTGGGTGCGGATAATCTCGCGCACGGCCGCATCGGTAATACCCGTCTGGTGGTGCGTTTGCCGCACAGTGAACGTCCGCAATCGGGCAGCACCTTATGGCTGCAACTGCCGCCAGATGCGTTACACTTCTTCGATTCAACCCATGGAAAGCGTCTGGAATGAGTGTAGAAAATTGGCCATACCCACAAATCGTCGCCCATCGCGGCGGCGGTAAACTGGCTCCGGAAAATACGCTGGCGGCAATAGATGTCGGCGCGCAGTACGGTCATACCATGATCGAGTTTGATGCCAAGCTGTCGGATGATAAACAGGTGTTCCTGCTGCATGACGATACGCTGGATCGCACCAGCAACGGCTGGGGTGTGGCGGGCGATCTCTCATGGAGTAAACTATCGCAGCTGGATGCGGGTAGCTGGTACAGCCGTGAGTATGAAGGCGAGCCGCTGGCACTGCTGCGTGACGTGGCCGATCGCTGCCGCCAGCATCAGATGATGGCGAACGTTGAGATCAAGCCGACCACCGGCAAAGAGGTGGAAACCGGACGCGATGTGGCGTTGGCCGCGCGAGAACTGTGGCAGGGGCAAACGGCGCCGCTGCTCTCTTCCTTCTCTTATGAAGCACTGGAAGCGGCAATGCAGGCGGTGCCTGAGTTGCCACGCGGATTGCTATTGGATGAGTGGCGCGAAGATTGGTTGGCGCTGACGAGCGCGCTGGATTGCGTCTCTATCCATCTCAATCACAAACTGCTGGATGCCGAACGCACCGCGCAGCTGAAAGCCGCCGGATTGCATATTCTGGTGTACACGGTGAATCAGCCCGCGCGGGCGCGCGAGCTATTGAGTTGGGGCGTCGATGCCATCTGTACTGACCGCATCGACATTATCGGTCCCGACTTCCGTTAATTCTGGTTTTGCTGCTGGCCCGGCTGTTGCTGAATCATGCGCTGCTGGGCGCTATCCCTTCGCTCCTGCATTTTCCGCTGTAACTCCTGATTCTGCTGCTGCTGATCCTGTTTCAGCTTCAACTGTTGTTGTTGCTGCTGAGTCTGCATTTGCGACTGCATGCGCTGCTGGCTCGGGTTATAGCCAGGCTTGTTCGGGTCATTTGTGCTGTTCAGCATATTTGCCATGCTGCTTAACGGCAGCAACGCAGCGATAACGATTAGCCATTTTTTCATGGTCTTCCTCCATTAATGCAGCCTGCTGTGTGCTGTCGCCATCAATATGGCAACCAAGGCTGCTGTCATAAGTTTATGCGATGTCACAAAGTCCTGAACCAGGAGTGCGCCGAATTTGGCTTACTGCTACGCTTTTTATCGTGTTTGCAAACACTTGCATCAAAAAATAACAAATGTAAATAATCGCAAAGGAAGATCGCAAATGAGACTAAAGGGCAGCGTGCGTCTGGTTGGCTGGGCATTATTGATGAGTTTTACCGTGGTACAGGGGGCGTTTTCCGCGCCCGCTAGCGCGCCACCGGTGTCATACGGCGTGGACAGTGACACCTTCCATCCGGTGAAGGCGCAGCACGGTATGGTGGCGTCGGTGGATGCGATAGCCACCCAGGTGGGCGTCGATATTCTGAAGCAGGGCGGTAATGCCGTGGATGCGGCCGTTGCAGTGGGCTTCGCATTAGCCGTCACTCATCCACAAGCCGGTAATCTCGGCGGTGGTGGCTTTATGATGCTGCGTACCGCCTCGGGACGCACCACGGCGATCGATTTTCGTGAAATGGCGCCGGCGCGTGCTTCACGCGATATGTTCCTCGATAAGCAGGGTAATGCTGACCCTAAACTGTCGCTCACGTCCCATTTAGCCTCGGGCACACCGGGCACTGTTGCTGGTTTTGCGCTGGCGGCACAAAAATACGGTACGCTGCCGCTGAGTAAACTGCTGGCTCCGGCGATTAAGCTAGCGCGTGAGGGCATCATCGTTAACGATGCGCTGGCGGACGATTTGGCGACCTACGGCAAAGAGACGTTGATCAATCACGACAACAGCCGGGCGATTTTCTACAAGGCAGACGGCAAGCCGTATCAAAAAGGTGAGCGTCTGGTGCAGAAAAACCTCGCGCACAGCCTGCAACTGATTGCTCAACAAGGGCCGGATGCGTTCTACAAAGGCAAAATTGCCGATGAGATCGCTGGAGAAATGGCACAGCATGGCGGATTGATTGGCAAACCGGATCTGGCCGCCTATCGTGCGGTAGAGCGTAAACCGGTCAGCGGCACCTATCGTGGTTATGAGGTGTTCTCAATGCCGCCTCCATCATCGGGCGGGATTCACATCGTGCAGATCCTGAATATCCTCGAAAACTTTGATCTGGCGAAGTGGGGCTTTGGCAGTGCGGACGCTATGCAGGTGATGGCGGAAGCGGAAAAATACGCCTATGCCGATCGTTCGGAATACCTTGGCGATCCGGATTTCGTCAAAGTGCCGCAGCAGGCGTTGACCAGCAAAGCTTACGCCAAAACCCTGGCGCAGCAGATTGACGTCAACAAAGCGCGTCCTTCCAGCGAAATCAAACCGGGTAAGCTTGAGCCATACGAAAGCAACCAGACTACGCACTTCTCGGTGGTGGATAAAGACGGTAATGCGGTCGCCGTGACCTACACGCTGAACACCTATTTCGGTAGCGGCATTGTCGCCGGGCAGAGCGGTATCCTGATGAACAACGAGATGGATGACTTCTCCGCCAAACCGGGTACGCCGAACGTGTATGGTTTGGTGGGTGGCGAAGCGAATGCGGTGCAACCGGCTAAGCGCCCATTGTCGTCGATGTCACCGACCATCATCGCCAAAGACGGCAAAACCTGGCTGGTAACGGGTAGCCCAGGCGGCAGCCGTATTATCACCACTGTGTTGCAAATGGTGGTGAACAGTATCGATTTCGGTATGAACGTAGCGGAAGCGACCAATGCGCCGCGTTTCCACCATCAATGGTTGCCGGATCAGCTACGCGTGGAGAAAGGCTTTAGCCCGGATACGCTGCGTTTGCTGGAAGCTAAAGGTCAGCATGTGAAAGTGATGCCCGCAATGGGCAGCACGCAGAGCATTATGATTGGGCCGGATGGCATGCGCTATGGTGCTTCGGATCCGCGCTCGGTGGATGATTTGAGTGCCGGGTATTAATTTAGCGTAATAAAGTGCGCCGCTACCGCCTCAGTACGAGTTGTAGCGGCGCGATTCATTGCGCAAGTTATTTCAATCGCGCCATGTAATGCGTATCAATCATCTCGCCGTCGCGCATGGCAAAACGCTTCGCCGTCCCTTCGATCTCAAAGCCAAACTTCTGATAAAGACCCATCGCTTTATGGTTATCAGCGAACACGGTTAACTCGATTCGTGTCACTTGTAGCCAGTTGTCACACAGGTCAATCATCGCGGCCATCAGCGCCGAGCCTACGCCGCGACGGTGAAAGGCGGGATCAACGCCCATGCCAAAGGTAGCGGCATGGCGACGTCGTGCGACAGATTGCACTTCTAGCGTGATTTGCCCAGCCAGTTGATCGTCAATCATTGCCACTAGCATATGCACACCCGGACGTGGATTGCTAAGGCGTTCCTGCCATAGCGTGGGTGACTGGTGTGGCAGTTGCAATGTATTCGCCTGCGTCTCCGGTTGGCTGTAGAGACGTGTTAGTGCAGCAGCATCTTCTGGGATTACGTGGCGAATGACGATCTGACTCATAAAGCGACTCCTTGTGCAAAGTGAATAAAATCCCCTTTAACATCAAGGAATTCTCGCAAGTCGTCAATTGAAAATAATTCTCAAAAGGGGTTTACAGACGCGAATGATAATGATTATTATTGTCATGCGGACCGGGAACGTCTCCTGACTACCGGGTAAGCACGACATTGCTCACATTGCTTCCAGTGTTTCTTAGCCAGCTCGGGTGCTGGCTTTTTTTTTGCCTGCTATTTGCCTCTTTCATCCTCATTGTCCGATCACCACCAAAACGTTCAGCATTTTTGAACAGAGGCGTGAAGTTTTTCAGCTATCAATCAATCTCTCTCAGGCACACACTGTAAAAAACATTGAGGAGAATTGAAAATGATCTACTTACGCAAAGCAGAAGAACGCGGTCACGCCAATCACGGTTGGCTCGATAGCTGGCACACCTTTTCTTTCGCCGACTATTACGATGCCAACTTTATGGGCTTCTCGGCCTTACGCGTTATCAATGAAGACGTGATTGATGGCGGCCAGGGTTTTGGTACCCATCCGCATAAAGACATGGAAATCCTGACCTATGTGTTGTCTGGCACCGTGGAACATCAAGACAGCATGGGCAACAAAGAGCAGATCCCGGCAGGTGAGTTCCAGATCATGAGCGCCGGTACTGGCGTGCGCCATTCAGAGTACAACGCCAGTGATAAAGATGCGCTGCATCTGTATCAGATCTGGATCATTCCAGAGCGCAAAGGCATTGAGCCACGCTATGCGCAGCGCCGCTTCGAGGATGTGAAAGGTCGCCAGTTTGTCCTGTCCCCGGATGAGCGTGAAGGATCGCTGAAAGTGTTCCAGGACATGACCCTGTCGCGCTGGGTGTTTGCTAAGGGCGAAGCCGACGCGGTGACTGTCGAAGCGGGTCGTCGTGTGTGGATTCAGGTGGTAAAAGGTCTGGTGAGCGTGAATGGCGAACAGGTCGGTACCAGTGATGCGCTGGCGATCTGGGATGAAAGCGCGCTGACCATCAACGCTGACAGCGATGCAGAGATTCTGCTGTTTGATCTGCCGCCGGTGTAACAGCCTGTCAATAAATCGTGCAAGGTTGCCCTCTATGGCGACCTTGCATTTTTTGCCGACTTTTCGTTGGGTGCGTACCGATGTGCACAAAATCAGAGCGGGTATTCATGGTTTTCCGCAAAGCCTGAAATTGACAAAAAAATGATAGACTCATCGTATCTCTGACCTCAGGCGCATACGATGAAGAAGAAAAGGCCGGTACTACAGGACGTTGCCGATCGCGTCGGCATCACAAAAATGACCGTCAGTCGCTACCTGCGAAACCCCGATCAGGTCTCTGCGGCGCTGCGCGATAAGATCGCCGTCGCACTGGATGAACTCGGTTATATCCCCAATCGTGCCCCCGATATGCTCTCTAATGCGACCAGTCGCGCTATCGGCGTACTGTTGCCTTCGCTCACCAACCAGGTGTTCGCCGACGTGTTACGCGGCATTGAAACCGTCACCGATGAGGCCGGCTATCAAACCCTGGTGGCGCACTTTGGCTACAACGCGGACAAAGAAGAGCTACAGCTGCGATCGCTGCTCGGCTGGAACATCGACGGCGTCATCCTCACCGAACGCACCCATACGCCCGGCACACTGCGCATGCTGGAAGTGGCGGGTATTCCGGTGATTGAGATGATGGACTCAGTCACGCCGTGTCTCGATATGGCGGTGGGCTTCGATAACGTCGAAGCGGCGCGGCAGATGACGCATGCTATTCTGAAAAAAGGACATCGCCACACCGTTTACCTCGGCGCACGTCTGGATGAGCGTACCCTGCAAAAACAGCAGGGCTACGAAAAGGCGATGCGTGAAGCCGGGCTCACGCCGCACAGCGTGATGATGGAAGATGCTTCCTCCTTCAGCGCCGGTGCGCAGCTGCTATGCGAGGCGCAGAAACGCTATCCCGAAACCGACAGCCTGTTTTGTACCAACGATGACCTGGCAGTCGGCGCGATGTTTGAGTGCCAGCGCCAGGGGTTAAACGTACCTGCGCAAATGGCGATTGCCGGATTCCACGGCCACGATATTACGCAAGTGGTCACGCCGCGCCTGGCCACGGTGCTGACCCCGCGTGAGCGCATGGGACGCGAATCGGCTGCGATGCTGCTGGCGCGCATTGGCGGCGACCGCAGCGTGACCGAGCCGCTGGATGTCGGGTTTGAAATTGCAGAAGGTGGCAGCATCTGATTTTGGCGATTATTTGAGTCAGTTCACACTTTCGTGCTTTTCCACCTAACAAGGGTTGCCAGTCCCGCAGTGGGCTCCGAAAATGATAATCAAATTTGTTATCGGTAACATTGGCAGGCAACCTGCCGGAGCGCAAAACCATGACCACGCCATCTCCATCGCACCACGTCTTTATCCTGATGGGCGTTTCCGGCAGCGGAAAGTCTGCCGTCGCTAATCAGGTTTCTCATCAGTTGAGCACGGCATTTCTGGATGGCGATTTCCTGCATCCACGTAGCAACATCATGAAAATGGCCGACGGTCATCCGCTGGATGATAACGATCGCCAGCCGTGGCTGCAGGCGCTGAATGATGCCGCCTTCGCCATGCAGCGCACCCAGGCTATTTCGATTATCGTCTGCTCGGCGCTGAAAAAGTCCTACCGCGACATCCTGCGACAGGGCAACCAAAACCTGAAATTCATCTATCTGAAGGGCGATTTCGAAACCATCGAATCGCGTCTGAAAGCACGTAAAGGTCACTTCTTTAAGCCCCAGATGCTGGTGACGCAGTTTGAGACCTTGCAAGAGCCTGGGGCTGACGAGCCCGATGTGCTGGTGGTTGATATCAATCATTCACTGGATGAAGTCGTTGCGGCCACGGTTGCGACCATTGAGGAAGCAACCAACAAGGGTTAGTAATGAGTACCGCAACGCTGGTGTTAACCGCAGCAGGCTCCGTCCTGCTGCTGCTGTTTTTGGTGATGAAAGCGCGTATGCACGCCTTTATCGCCCTGATGTTAGTCTCAATTGGTGCCGGTCTGTTCTCTGGCATGCCACTGGATAAAATTGCTGACACCATGCAAAAAGGCATGGGCGGGACGCTCGGATTTCTCGCCATCGTGGTGGCATTGGGCGCGATGTTCGGCAAAATCCTGCATGAAACCGGCGCAGTCGATCAAATCGCTATCCGCATGCTGAAAGCCTTTGGTGAAAACCGGGCGCACTACGCGATGGGGATTGCCGGGCTGATCTGCGCGCTACCGCTGTTCTTTGAAGTAGCGGTGGTCTTGCTGATCAGCATCGCCTTTGCCGTGGCGCGTCGTACCCATGGCAACTTAGTGAAGTTGGTCATTCCACTGTTTGCTGGTGTGGCGGCCTCTGCGGCGTTTCTGCTGCCGGGGCCGGCCCCGATGCTGCTGGCTTCCCAGATGCACGCGGACTTTGGCTGGATGATCCTGCTGGGCCTGTGTGCAGCGATTCCCGGTATGCTGATTGCGGGTCCGCTGTTTGGCAATTTTATTGCCCGCCATGTCAGTTTCAGTGCGCCGCCGGAAGATCATCAGCCAGAAGTGGAAGAGGGTAAGCTGCCGTCGTTTGGCTTCAGCCTGGCACTGATCCTGTTCCCGCTGTTGCTGGTGGGCCTGAAAACCATCGGGGCGCGCTTCACCACACCGGATTCACGTCTCTACGAGTGGCTGGAGTTTATCGGCCATCCGTTTACGGCGATCCTGCTGGCGTGTCTGGTAGCGATTTACGGTCTGGCCTATCGCCAGGGAATGGACAAAGAGAAGGTGATGCAGGTGTGCGGCAGTGCGCTGCAACCGGCAGGCATTATTCTGCTGGTGATCGGTGCGGGCGGTGTGTTCAAGCAGGTGCTGGTGGATTCTGGCGTCGGCCCGGTATTGGGTCACGCGCTCACTGGCGCCGGGATGCCGATTGCGCTGGCGTGCTTCATCCTTTCCGGTGCGATCCGTGTGATTCAGGGATCGGCGACCGTGGCCTGTCTGACGACCGTGGGCCTGGTGATGCCAGTGATTGAACCGCTGCACTACAGCGGCGCGCAGTTGGCGGCGCTGTCGATCTGCATCGGGGGTGGCTCCATCATTATTAGTCACGTCAACGATGCCGGTTTCTGGCTGTTTGGCCGCTTCACCGGTGCAACGGAAGGTGAAACGCTGAAAACCTGGACGCTGATGGAAACCATTCTTGGTACCACCGGTGCCATTGTCGGGATGATCGCGTTCACTCTGCTGTCGTAAGAATTTTTAGGTGCGCCGCAATGCGCACCCTATAAAATTCACCTATCCGCACGGCAGGTTGCCATTGATGGCGACCTGACCGAATAGCACAGCCGATTGGTCGCGCATGTATGACGATGTGGCTGCATCCCGCAGCCGTTGATCATCGCACCAGACTGTTCGTTAATCCTCATCCCGCTCATCATCCGGCTGATCCAGCACCGTATACGCCACCGCACAGAACAGCGAGTTCAGACGCTTCATATCTCCCAGCAACCCTAGATGCAGGGAGCTGGTTTCGATGCTCTGCACATTTTTCTGATGCAGGCGCTCGACGTGAGCGTGTGAGAAACGGCGAATCAGGATGCGAAAACGGTGTTTGGAGCGGCGTAGTCGGCGCGCGCTGGGGATATCTTTCGACAGAAACACCGACAAACTGAGGCGCAGATTGTTGAGTACCTGCTCCTGCAATGTGTTCAGCTCTTCCAGCCCTTCGGGGGAAAATGCCCGACGGGCGTTCAGCGATTTCACCGCCACGTCCGCACACATGCGTTCAATGATATCGCCCGCCTGCTCAAGGTTGAGTGCCATCTCGATGACCTCGGCCCAGCGGCGCGAATCCTCCTCGGCCAAATCCTCTTTCGGCATGCGCGCCAGATAGAGTTTGATGGCGGTATACAGCACATCGACATCATCATCCAGACGCCGCACCGCGCGCTCTTCACGCAGTTCGCCATGCACCACTTTATTGAAGGACTCCATCATATGTTCAACGACATCACCGATGCGCAGGGTTTCTCGCGCCGCATTGGCCAATGCCAGCGCAGGGGTATCCAGCGCGCTGCGGTCGAGATGTTTAGGGCGTAAATGGGCATCGGTTTCCGGCTCGTCGGAAATCATACGACGGCACAAGCGCGCCATCGGTTCGGCGAATGGCACCATAATCAGGCAGCGAATCAGGTTGTAAAATACATGGAAAAAGATCACCAGTTCTTCGTCATCGACCGGCATCTTGTCCAGAATATCAGCGATATAATTCACCAGTGGCAAAATCGCCAGGCTGCCAATGAGCTTGAACAGCAGGCTGCCCAGTGCCACGCGTTTTCCCGCAGCATTTGAGCCACTGGCGTTAATCATTGCCAGCAAACCACTGCCGAGGTTGGCACCAATCACCAGACAGAGCGCCACTTAGAATGAAATCACATCCGCTGCCGTCAGTGTAGCGGTGATCAGCACCGCCGCGAGGCTGGAATAACTGATGATGGCGAATACCGCGCCAATCAGTGCATCCAGCATGACATCTCCGGTTAGCGTGGAGAACAGCACCTGCAAGCCCGCCGCCTGGGTAATGGGTTTAGCAGCGGCCACGATCAACTGTAGCGCTAACAGAATTAAGCCAAGGCCAATGGCAGCTCGACCCATTTGTCCGGCCCGCGTCTGCTTACGGCTGAGGAAGAACACCACACCAAAGAAGATGAAGAGCGGCGATAGCCAGGAGAGATCGAAGGTCAGGATACGCGCCATGATGGCGGTACCGACATCGGCACCGAGCACCACCACCAGCGCAGGCGTCAGACTCACCAGATTCTGTGCGACAAACGAGGTGACGAGCAGGGTGGTGGCATTGCTGCTCTGCACCAGCGCGGTGACGCCAATCCCGGCGAGAAACGCCATTGGCTTCTTTTCCACGCTGCGGCTGAGCACCCGGCGCAAATCGGCACCGTACACGCGCATGATGCCAGTGCGCACAATGTGCGTGCCCCACACCAGCAGGGCCACAGCAGATAAGAGATTGAGTAGGGTCAACACGTCGGGCGGTTCCTTATCCTCAGACTTACATTGCACCAACTGCAAGCCTGTGGGTGAGTACCGAGGTGTCGGGCGCACCGAAGTGCGGCCATGGGCAGCCTAAAGGCCGCCGCGACAACGATTAACAGGCTGCATTAACGCTGAATACTGCCGCGTTGCGTTGCCAATTTCTCGTTAAATTTAAGCAACCTGGCGCAACGTCGACATCTCTAACTGTAGACCAATTTGCATGCCAGCAGGGTGCAAATCCGCCACGCTGCGATTCAGCACATCCACTGACAATTCAACCCCATGCGCCAGTACACGATAACGGATCACGTTACCTAGCAGGCTGTGACTGAGAATAGTGGCCGGAATGCCATCCTGCGGTGCACTCAAGCGGATTGACTCAGGTCGAATCGCTACCTGACCCGTGAATGTCTGGCCGGTGAGCTGCGTTGCCTGTTCCGCACTTAGCAGGTTGTAGTTGCCGATAAACCCGGCGGCAAACAGATCGGCTGGCTGCGTGTAGAGGGCTTCGGCGTTACCGTTCTGTACGATTTTGCCACGATTCATCAGCACGATACGGTCAGACAGCGTCAGCGCCTCTTCCTGATCGTGGGTCACGAATATCGTGGTGAGCTTCAACTCTTGCTGGATATTGCGGATCTGTTCGCGCAGATGGCGGCGGATGCGCGCGTCCAGTGCGGAGAGCGGCTCATCCAGCAACAGCAAACGAGGGCGCGTCACCAGCGAGCGCGCTAAGGCAACACGCTGGCATTGTCCGCCAGAAAGCTGGTGCGGATAACGGCGGGCGAAATCGGTCAGCTCGACCAGTGCCAGCGCTTCCATCACCCGTTTCTGAATATCGCCGCCTGGCAGTTTCTGCATTTTCAGGCCAAACGCCACGTTCTTCTCCACCGTCATGTTGGGGAACAGCGCGTAGCTCTGGAACACCATGCCAATGGTACGTTTCTGCGGTGGCAGCGGCACGATATCCTGACCCTGTAGCAGAATTTTGCCGCTATCGACATCCGTCAAACCGGCGATGCAGCGCAGCAGCGTTGATTTGCCGCAGCCGCTCGGGCCGAGCAGGGTAACAAACTCACCTTCATCGGCGCTGAAATCGATATTTTCAAAGATGCTGGTGGGGCCGTAGCTTTTGTTCAGCTGGGTGACGTTCAGATAACTCATGGTCAGCCTCGTTCAGGATTGAGGGCATTCGCCAGCCAGGTGACCAGCAGGACGACAGCAAAATAAGAGATCACCAGCGCACTGGTAAAGTGGCCGCTGCCGTTACGCATATTGTAGAGATACACCTGCAAGGTTTCATAGCGGGTACCGACTAACAGGTTAGCGAACACAAACTCACCTATCAGGAATGAGAAGGAGAGCAGCACCGCGATGAACACGCCTTTACGCAGATTCGGCAGTACTACAAACAGTGCCGCCTGCCAGGTGCTGGCACCCAGCAGATGAGACGCATCAATCAGCTCTTTCAGATTGATCGCCTGCATATTGTTGGCAATAGCACGGTAAATAAACGGCAGCGCGATGGTGAAGTAACAGCCGACCAGAATCCACGGCGTGCCGGTGATCATCAGCGGTGAAGAGGAATAAAGCTGCAGCAGGCCAACGGATGACACCACCGGCGGCACGGCAAACGGCATCAGAATCAGCACGTTCATCACCGCATCCAGCTTCGGATAATAGTAAGCGATTACAAACATCGCAGGCAGCACCAGCATTAATGAGAACAGCAGCGCGCCAAAGCAAATCAGCAAGGAGTGGCCCAATGCGGTCAGGAAACGCGGATCGCTCCACAGCTCAATCAACCACTTCAGGGTAAAGCCCTGCGGCAGAATGGTGTCGCTCCAGTCAGTCGAGATGCCATACAGCAACGTCGCCAGCAGCGGGGCGGCGAGGATGATCAGCAGCAGCCAGATAATCAGGCGATGATAAATTTTTTCCGCGCGAGACACGTTCTACTCCTGTGATTTCGCGTTGAGATAACTGCGGCGCACCAGATACTGCTGCACCACGGTAATCAGCGCCATAATGAACACCAGCAACATGGCCAGCGCTCCACCGGTATTCGGATCGAGCGAGATATCACCCGACACCAGCGCGGCAATACGTACTGGCACCACGTTAAAGTTACCGGTGGTCAGCGCATAAATGGTGGCGTAAGCACCCAGCGCATTGGCCAGCAGGATGACAAAAGTCCCTAACAGCGCCGGGAACAGGATGGGCAAACCAATATGCCACCAGTAGCGCCAGCGGCTGGCACCGAGCAGCGCGGCCGACTCTTCCCAATCTTTGCGTAAGCCATCAAACGCCGGATAGAGCAGCAGAATGCCGAGCGGGATCTGGAACCAGGTGTAAACCAGCACCATGCCGTCACGCGAGAACAGCTTGAACCCTTCCAGCATGCCGAAGTGGCGCAGCAGCAGCGTCAGACAGCCGTTCATGCCCAGCAGAATCACAAAGGCGAACGCCAGCGGCACACCCGCAAAGTTGCTGGTCATGTTGGTAAACGACATCAGGAAGCGCTGAAAGCGGCCGCTGCCTGGCTGATGCAGCGAATAGCCGGCAATCAACGAGATCAGCAGGCCGTAAATGCTCGACCAGATGGAGATATCCAGCGACAGGCGAAACGCCTGCAGGTAAAACGGTGAAGTGAGGATATCGATGTAGTTATCGATACCCCAACGCTCGTTCATGTCGCTCCAGAAGCTGTTGATGGCGATCCACAGCAGCGGCGCGAGCTGGAAGGCAACCCAAAAGAAGGCGAACGGCAGCAGCAATAGCGTGGCGAGGGTTTTGCCCTTCATTAACGCGGCTCCGCCAGCAAACCGTGGCACATCGGTTTATCGTGCTCAATGCCCAGCAGCGTGCAAACGATGCCACACAGTTCAGTTTGCTGCGGTTCGAGATCGGGCTGACGGGAGAAGCCCGCACCAAACACAAACAGCGGCACCTGCGTCTCTTCCGGTAAAATGCCGCCGTGCGAGCGGTCATCGTTCATGCCGTGGTCGGCGGTGACGATCACCTGATAGCCCGCAGCGAGCCAGCCGGGCATCCACTGCGACAGATAGCCATCGGCCATACGTGCGCGGTTGCGATATTGTGGCGATGACAGGCTATGCTTGTGCCCGGCATCGTCGATATTCATGGGGTGAATCAGTAAAAAGTCCGGATCGTGGTTCAGACGCAGGCTCTCGGCATCTTCAAACAAGTGGGAATCCGGATAACTGTCGTCCCAGTAAAAGTGGCCGTATTGAATCGGCAAATCGGGGGCGACGGTGTGGCGATCACGCGCATTGTTGAACGGGGATTGGTTATACAGCTCACTCACCCAGTGATAGGCGGCAGCGGCCGTGGTTAAACCGGCGGCGCGGGCGTAATGGAAGATGCTGCGCTGATTGCTCAATCGATTGACGCCGTTATGAATAATGCCGCTCTGCACTGGCGGAATCCCAGTCAGAATGCATTCATACAGCGGACGTGACAGCGAAGGCAGTTCGCAGGTCAGCGTGTAGTATTGGCCGTTGCCCTGTTTGCATTCAGCAAACAGATAGCCCATCGCATGCTGTGCCACCTGATTGCTCAGGCCATCCAGTACCACCAGGATTGTCTTCATTCCCGTTCCTTACATCATTCAAATTGCGGGCACTGCGCTTAGCGGCGCAACGTATTGCGTATCGATGCGCAATACGTTGCGCCGCCAGGGTGTGTGCAAATTACTGCTTCATATTGATAATCACGTTCTCTTGCCACAGACGCGGCAGCATTTTCGAGCTCTTATCCCATGCAGCCTGATCTTTGATCGGGCGGGCATTTTTGTACTCAGACTGCGGCAGCAGTTTGGCTTGCACATCGGCTGGCAGAGTTAAATGCTCAGCGCGGATTGGACGTGCATAACCTTTCGCCAGGTTGATCTGACCGGCATCAGAGAAGATGTATTCACGCGCCAGTTTGGCGGCGTTCGGGTGTTTGGCGTATTTGTTGATGATGGTGCTGTAACCGGAAATCACGGAGCCATCAGACGGGATCACCACTTCATAGCGGTTTTTGTCGATCTGATCGCGATAATTCAGACCGTTGAAGTCCCATACCACGGCAACCTGAATTTCACCTTTCTCAATGTTGGCAATCACCGGATCGGTCACGCCCAGACGGCCTTCTTTAGCCAGCTCGCCAAAGAATTTCAGGGCTGGCTTCAGGTTCTTCTCATCACCGCCCATCGCGTAGTTGGCCGCCAGTACGCCGTTAGCCGCCTGAGCAGCCACGCCGACGTCACCGATAGTGACCACATACTTACCTTTCTTCAGATCGGCCCAGCTGTGCGGTGCATCTTTAACCTGCTGCTTGTCGATCAGGAAGGCGATGGTGCCGGTATACGCCAGCATCCAGTTGCCTTCGCTGTCTTTCGCCCAGCTTGGAATCTGATCCCAATGCGTTGGTTTGTACGGTTGTGCCAGACCTTTGGTCACAGCAACCGGACCGAACGCGGCGCCCACATCACCGATATCGGCGCTGGCGTTCTCTTTCTCTGCATCAAATTTAGCCAGCTCCTGCGCCGATGACATATCGGTATCGCTGTGCTTCAGGCCATATTTGCTGTTGATGTCATTCCATGTGTCTTTCCAGTTCGCCCAGCTGTCTGGCATACCGACGCTGTTGACCTGGCCCTCAGCACGCGCGGCTTTTTCCAGCGCGGCAATGTCGTTATCGGCGGCGTGCGCGGCGGGCAGCGCAAGCAGTACGGCACTGGCTACTACAGAGGAGATAAACGCTTTCATCTCGGTTGCTCCGGGTGTAAGTTGTGGGACGTCTTGGTCTAGTCCAGCAAGAACCGAGCCAATGTAGCCCGATCAGATGAAGGTTTTATGACCATGGTGGTGAAATGTGGTGTGACGCGTAGCTCCACATGCGGATACAGCGCGCGAAAGCGTGGGATATGCCTGTCATATTGTAGTCATCGAACTGTCATAGTGCAGAATTGCCCCAAAATGAGGCTAAAAAATGTCGTCGAAAACGGTGGATGTGATTGCTGCGGCGCTGAGCGAACGCATTGAAAACGGTGAATTTGCCAGCGGACGTTTGCCGGCAGAACGCAGTTTAAGTGAACATTATTCCACCACGCGTATTACCCTGCGTGAGGCGCTGGGCTTGCTGGAAGCGCAGGGCGTCATTTACCGTGAGCTGCGTCGAGGTTGGTTTCTCGCCCCACCCAGGCTGGTATATAACCCGGCCCATCACAGCCACTTTCATGCCATGGCCGCCGAGCAAGGGCGCATCGCTCTCACTGAAGTAATTGAGGCGCGGGAAGTCCCGGCACAGCTGGTGATTGCACGACATTTGCAGTTACTGGAAGGGGATAGCGTGTTTCGCATTCGACGCCGGCGACGTATTGATGGGCGCGCGGTGTTGTACGTGGAGCATTACCTCAATCCGGCCTTTTTTCCCGGCCTGCTAGAGGAAGACCTCACCCGCTCACTTACCGATCTCTACGATCAGCGCTATGGCATTCGCTACGGCGGCGCTCGCTTTACCATTCTGCCCGGCCCGCTTCCTGCGCGCGCGGCACCGGCACTCAATGTCGCCAGCGGAACTCCCGGATTACTCATTACACGCATTAACCGCGATCAGCACAAACGGGTCATCGACTGTGACTGCGAGTACTGGCGCTATGACGCACTCTGTGTGGATGTTGATGTGTAGCATATTGTGATTTTGATCACACTACAGCATGATAACGCCAGAGAGTTTCCGTACTTTGAGGCGCATAAAAATGACAACAAAATCAGCACCGGGGCAGCTTATTGCTTCGGTATTACAGTGGGTTCTGAATATTGGCCTGGTGACGTTGGCCATCATCCTGGTGGTGTTTCTTGGCAAAGAGACGATTCATTTAGCTAATGTGCTGTTTAGCACTGGTGAGCAGGCGTCTTCTTACCTGCTGATCGAAGGCATCGTGATCTATTTTCTCTATTTCGAATTTATCGCGCTGATAGTGAAGTACTTCCAGTCCGGCTATCACTTCCCGCTGCGTTATTTCATCTATATCGGCATCACCGCAATCATTCGTCTGATTATCGTTGACCATAAAAACCCGTTCGACACGCTTTATTATTCAGCGGCGATTTTAATTCTGGTGGTCACGCTGTGGTTAGCCAATAGCAATCGCTTAAAGCGCGAATAATCCCCCCTTCTGTCTGGCGTGGCACAACCAGCAGTGCCACGCCCGATTCTCTGCGTTAAACTAGGGCAACTTTTTCTCCGGAGATGTCCTGATGTCGCATCACGCGCTGCGCCAGTTACTCGCACTGCATTGGCTGCCAGCCACTTCCCCCTTGCTTTCCCCCCCTCTGCTCGACTGGTTACTGGAGGAAGACTCCATGACGCGTCGCTTCGAGCAGCATTGCCAGCAGGTGACGGTGGAACTGATCCGCGAAAGCTTTATTACCGCTGACGAGATAGCGCCAGAAGCGGAATTCTTGCCCGCCGATGAGCGCTTTTGGTTACGTGAAATCGTGCTGTGCGGCGATGGCGAACCCTGGTTGATTGGGCGAACCGTGGTGCCAGAAAGCACGTTGAACGGCCCGGAGCAGATGCTGCAAAATCTTGGCACTCGTCCGCTGGGGCGCTATCTTTTCGCCTCCTCGACGCTGAGCCGCGATTTTATCGATCCCGGTCAGGTGGACGATCTGTGGGGACGTCGCTCGCGCCTGCGTTTATCAGGCAAACCGCTGCTGCTAACTGAACTGTTTTTACCAGCGTCGCCGTTGTACCGCGCGCTGAATCAAGGATAAAGGATTGTGGAAAAAACCTTAACCATGACCAAATGGCAGGCTTATCGGCGCCTGATGCGCATCGATAAACCGATTGGCACGCTGTTGCTGCTGTGGCCCACCATGTGGGCACTGTGGTTATCAGGCATGGCGGTGCCGCCTTTGTCTGTGCTGGTGGTATTTGTGCTCGGCGTCATTGTGATGCGTGCCGCGGGTTGCGTGATCAATGATTATGCGGACCGTAAGGTGGATGGTCATGTCAAACGGACCGCATCGCGTCCGCTGGCGAGCGGCGCGGTGACGGAGAAAGAGGCCAAAATCCTGTTTGTCGTGCTCGGGTTGCTGGCATTTGCGCTAGTGCTGACCATGAACCGTATGACGATTTTGCTGTCATTTGGTGGCCTGGCACTGGCGTGGGTCTATCCGTTTATGAAGCGCTACACCCATTTACCCCAGGTGGTATTGGGAGCGGCATTCGGCTGGGCGATTCCAATGGGTTGGGCGGCGGTTAGTGAGTCCTTACCTATTGTTTGCTGGCTGGTGTTCTTCGCGAATATCTGCTGGACGGTGGCTTACGACACGCAATATGCGATGGTTGATCGTGATGACGACCTAAAGATTGGCGTGAAATCCACAGCGATTCTGTTCGGACGTTTCGATAAATTGATCATCGGCTTATTGCAGTTGGCCACGTTGGGGCTAATGGCGCTAGTCGGATTGATGTTGCATCTGAACGGGGCGTTTTACTGGTCATTACTGGTGGCGGGCGGCTTCTTTGTGTATCAACAAAAGCTGATTGCTCAACGTGAACGCGATCCTTGCTTCCAGGCCTTTCTGAATAATAACTACGTTGGTCTGGTGCTGTTTATTGGCGTACTTCTCAATACTCAGCCATTTATTGACCTGTTTTAGATGGTTGCTGCCATAAAAAAAGGCGACTCGTTGAGGGTCGCCTTTCTGTTTTTTAGGCCCGACGTTATTCGTGGGCTACAGCACTTTCAATGGTCAGACGGACATCACTGGTCACCAGCTCTGCCAGCATCTGCCACATAATGTGGGTGCGTTCCGCATCGGCATCGCCTGAATCACTGATGTAGCCTTCATCACGCAGTGACAGCACCAGCGCGGTAAACACCGCTTTGTCGAAGAACTCTGGCGCGTTAATGCCATGCAACACTGACAAACGCTGCGCCAGCGTGCGGCTCTCTTTCTCCAGCGTGCCGCGGTTAATCGTCGGCTTGGCACTTAGAATGGCGAAGGTGATGGCAAAACGCTGCAGCGTTTCACGGATACCGGCAGCCAGCAGTTGCAATGAACGATGGCGGGCCGGATTCATGCGTAACTGCCCATCATGCTCGGTAATCAGGCCTTGTCGCGCCATCTCAGCACAGAGGGCATTCAGCACGCCTGGCAGCTCTGCGTTATCCCAGCGCAGGAACAGCTCACTCTTCAGCATCGGGTAAACCAGACTCACCTGACGCAGCAGCTCCGCCTCACTGATCTCACGATGCTGCTGCACAATAGCGGCAATCAGCGATGGCATGACCAGCATGTGGTGGATGTTGTTGCGGTAGTAGGTCATCAGGACGGCCTGCTCGCGCGGCAGAATGATGATATCGCCGATACTGTCTTGTTCCGTCTCAAACTTGTTCATGCCCATGGCGTGATCAAGCAGCGCTTCAGCACTCATTTCCGGCACGGTCGCTTCCGGCGAATAAGGCACGTTACGCAGCAGCTGGGTGTAGCATTCCAGTTGCTCAATCAACTGTTCACGCGTCAGGGAGCGCTGACGTGAAGCCAGCAGTGCAGTGACGCACAGGTTCATGGCATTGGCCGCACCGGCTTCGTTAATACGCACCATCAGACGTGCCGCAATATCATTTACGGTCGGCGTCATCCATGCCGGGCGTTGTGGTTCAATCGGATCGATCGCATCACGCCATTCCGGCACGTTTTTGTTCAGATAGTTCATCAACGGCAGGGGTTCGCCGAAGTTAACGTAGCCCTGGCCAAGATTGCGCAGTTTACGTAACCCGCGCACCATCTGCAGGAAACTCTCTTTCTCTTTGGCCGCGCCACGTAACTCTTTGGCGTAAGTACCCACTTCCATGACGTGTTCATAGCCGATGTAGATCGGAACAAACGTAATCGGACGGCTACCGCCGCGCAACATGGCTTGCAAGGTCATCGACAGCGTGCCGGTTTTAGGATCCAGCAGTCGGCCCGTGCGCGAGCGCCCGCCTTCAACGAAATACTCGACTGAATATCCGCGGCTGAACAACTCGCCCAGATATTCACGGAACACCGTGGAATAGAGTTTGTTGCCCTTGAAGGTACGGCGAATAAAGAAAGCACCCAGACGACGGAAAATCGGACCTGCTGGCCAGAAGTTCAGGTTGATACCGGCCGCGATGTGTGGCGGCACCAGCCCCTGATGGTAGAGCACGTAAGAGAGCAGTAGATAGTCCATGTGGCTGCGATGGCAGGGCACATACACAATCTCATGGCCATCTTGCGCCAGCTGACGGACTCGCTCGCCACCGTTGACGTTGATGCCCTGATAAAGGCGGCTCCACAGCCAGCCCATCACGCGGTCTGTGACGCGAATGGCCTCATACGAGAAGTTCGCTGCGACCTCTTCCATCATCTCAACAGCATTCTGCTGGGCTTTCTCGTGCGAGATTTTTTTGCTACGCGCTTCATCTTCAACCGCTTTTTCAATCGCTTTGGATTGCAGCAGCTTGTTGAACAGATCCTGACGCGCAGGCAGACGTGGGCCTACAGCAGCCAGGCGCTGACGCGCGAAGTGAATGCGAGCCACGCGTGCCAGCTTCTGGGCAATCGACTTATCCGTACCGTGCTCCGTCGCCATCTGGCGCAGGGAGACGGTCGGCGAGAAGCGCACAAAGCTGTCACGTCCGTGCCACAAAATGGCGAAGAATTTCTCTACACCATTAAGGATGCGCAGATGTGGCGTATCTTCTCCCTGGATTTCGCGTCCCGGCGCACGACCAAACATCACCGCCACCGGTAACATCTGTACGTCGAGATCCGGGTTACTACGGTGCAAATCGAGATAGTCGTGGAATAGCTTCACCGACTCAGGATTGGCAACGAAATAGGGGAATACGCGTGGGCCATCATGAATAAACACGTGACGCGGCAGTAGCGCGCCGTCGATCTCCAGCGGAGCCAGCGGATCGGGCAGATCATGTTTCAGGCACTGTGCCCGAAGAGTGAGCAGGTCAGCCTTTGAATCATAAGGCAAAACATACATCACTGGACGAGTCGGATCGATCCCGTGTTCTGAGACAGGATCGGTCGGAATGACCTTACTCTTTACCAAAAAAGAGAGTGGTAAATTCAATAGTTTGTAATAAAGTTTACGCCAACCTGACATAGACAACTTAAAGCCTCTTGTTAGCAAAGCGCGGCAAGCATACCAGAAAGTGCAACGAAGATCTGTGGCTTACACGACCTCAGATAGCCCACATATTGACGCCAAATCACATCAAGGGTTCCAAAGCATGGCAAATAACGTCACCGGTATTCAAAGAATAGTGAATGCAGCCGGTTATTCCTGGCAGGGCTTGCGCGCCGCCTGGAAACATGAAGCCGCATTTCGTCAGGAAGCCATTGCTGCACTGGTGGCGATTGTGGTGGCCTGCTGGCTGGATGTTGATGCGATTTCCCGCGTACTGATGATTGGCTCCGTGGTGTTGGTAATCATTGTTGAAATCCTGAATAGCGCCATTGAAGCGGTGGTGGACCGCATTGGGCAAGAGCGCCATCCTTTAGCCGGACGAGCAAAAGATATGGGCTCAGCGGCGGTGTTGCTGGCTATCTTACTGGCTCTGTTTGTCTGGATCGCACTGCTCTGGTCGCATTTGCGATAGGTATTCCAGAATCTTCAAACCGCTGATTTTTCCCTCTGTTTTGGTTTTCATTTCGCCAATACCTGTATATACTCACAGCGACTGTATAAACAACCAGGGGGCGGGATGAAAGCGTTAACCACCAGGCAGCAACAGGTCTATGATCTGATTCGCGACCACATTAACCAGACCGGCATGCCGCCAACGCGTGCGGAAATTGCTGCGCAACTGGGTTTTCGCTCGCCCAATGCTGCGGAAGAACATCTGAAAGCACTGGCGCGTAAAGGCGTCATCGAGATTGTATCTGGCGCTTCTCGCGGCATCCGCCTGCTAATGGAAGAAGAAGTCTCCGAAGGGTTGCCGCTGATCGGTCGCGTGGCCGCTGGTGAGCCGCTGCTGGCGCAAGAGCACATCGAAGCGCACTATCAGGTTGATGCCAATCTGTTTAAACCTACCGCCGATTTTCTGCTGCGGGTGAGTGGTATGTCGATGAAAGACATCGGGATTATGGACGGCGACTTGCTTGCCGTGCATAAAACCCAGGAAGTCCGTAATGGTCAGGTTGTGGTGGCGCGCATTGATGATGAAGTGACCGTCAAACGCTGGAAAAAGCAGGGTGCCATTGTGCATTTGCTGCCAGAAAACACCGAATTCCAGCCGATTGTGGTCGATACCCGTGAGCAGGCTCTGACCGTTGAAGGTTTGGCTGTCGGCATCGTACGTAACGGCGAATGGCTTTAATCTCTCATTGAATTCCCCCGCTGCGGTTGGTCGCTGTGCTGACCGCAGTCTGATACATTGATTTTCCTCTTCAGGCTGATTGCCGGTTAATGGTCCTATTGACCAGCGCAACAATGGAACGGGCGAATGCGGCTGTTTTCCTCCTCAGATAAAGCATTGTGGCGGCTGGCGCTGCCGATGATTCTCTCCAATATTACTGTTCCGCTGCTCGGTGTCGTCGATACGGCAGTGATTGGCCATCTCGATAGCCCCATTTACCTCGGTGGCGTGGCGGTAGGTGCAACGGCGACCAGTTTCATCTTTATGTTGCTGTTGTTCCTGCGCATGAGCACCACGGGTTTGACTGCGCAGGCGTTTGGCGCGAACGATAAAACCGCCTTAGCGCGGGCGTTGACGCAACCTCTGCTGATCGCTCTGGTGGCGGGCGTGCTGTTTTTATTACTGCGCGCGCCCTTCAGTTTGATCGCAGCCTCATTAATGGGCGGCAGCCCGGAAGTGCAACACCAGGCACAAATTTTTATCAACATTCGCTGGCTTAGCGCACCGGCGACCTTAGCCAATCTGGTGATTTTGGGCTGGTTGCTTGGCGTGCAATATGCGCGAGCGCCGATGGTGCTGCTCATTGTCGGTAACCTGGTGAATATCCTGCTCGATCTCCTGTTTGTGCTGAAGCTTCACTGGGGCGTTGCAGGTGCGGCGGCGGCAACGGCGGTGGCAGAGTACGTCACGCTGGGTGTGGGGTTATGGATGGTGGTACGTGTGCTTAAGTTGCGCGGCATTTCTTTCAATCAGCTAAAACAGAGTTGGCGTGGTGATGCGGCACGCCTGTTCCGGCTCAACCGCGACATCATGCTGCGTTCGCTAATGGTGCAAATCTGTTTCGCGTCACTCACCTTGCTAGGCGCGCGTTTAGGGCCAGATGTTGTTGCGGTGAATGCCGTACTGCTGATGTTCCTGACGTTTACGGCCTATGCGCTGGATGGTTTTGCCTATGCCGTGGAGGCCTGCTCCGGTGAAGCGGTGGGGGCGCGAGATCGCAGTCGCTTATTACTGATTTGGCATGCTGCCTGCCGTCAGGCTGGTATCGTTGCCCTGGCGTTCGCAGCCATCTATGCAATAACCGGCCCCGAAATTGTGGCGTTGCTCACTTCGCTTGAGCCACTGCGAGAGATGGCCGATCGCTATCTTGGCTGGCAGGTGATTCTTCCGCTGATCGGTGTCTGGTGCTATCTGCTGGACGGTATGTTTATCGGTGCCACGCGCGGGCGCGAAATGCGCAACAGCATGGTGATGGCGGCAGTGGGTTATGGGCTTGCCTTGCTGACACTCCCGTGGCTCGGTAATCACGGCTTATGGCTGGCGGTGACGGTGTTTCTTGCCTTGCGTGGCTTGACGCTCTGGTGGATGTGGCGACGTCACTGGCGACACGATAGCTGGTTCACTGTTTGAATAAGCGAAGCGTAAACTACAGATTATTCTGTATTTTTTGCGTAATCCTATCTGGCTACTATAATTATCTCATACGGCGCAATTGAGTAGCGCGTTGTGTGGGTGATTACCTGATTTATCAGGAGATCATCGCATCTCACTCAGGATGATGTGGAGGATTATGATGAACAAAGACGAAGCGAGCGGTAACTGGAAGCAGTTTAAAGGGAAAATGAAAGAGAAGTGGGGCAAGCTGACGGATGACGATATGACGGTCATCGAAGGTAAGCGCGAGCAGCTTGTCGGTAAAATTCAGGAACGCTACGGCTACGCGAAAGACCAGGCCGAAAGCGAAGTGAAAGACTGGGAAAGTCACAATAAAGATTACCGCTGGTAACCGGAATTAAGGAAGATGCTCCTACCCCGCCGATCACCCGTCGGCAAGGCACAAGGAAGTGCCACTCACCCTTTTCTCACTCTCTTTTTCGTATCTATCTCATGATCGTGATCGCAGCTATCGTGATGATTGCACGCTGCGACTTCTGCGCAGTTTTCACACAAACCATGGGCTTCAATAACCGTGTGGCGCAATGAGAAACCTGCTTGATCGGCCAATCCCGAAATAATCTTTTCTACGCCCTGTGCGTGTTTTTCACTGACTGCCGCACAACCATCACACACCAGCATCACCGAAGTATGCGCAGGCTCGTCGAAATGGTGGCAAACCACATAACTGTTATTTGATTCGACACGATGAATAAAACCCTGCTCCAGCAGAAAATCCAACGCGCGGTAAATGGTCGGAGGTTTAGCCTGCGGCTCGCTGATGCGAAGTTGATCCAGCAGATCGTAAGCACTGATCGAACCATTCTGCTCAGCCATTAAACGCAACACTTCAGCGCGTTGAGTGGTCAGGCGCACGCCGCGGTCAAGGCAAAGGGATTCTGCCTGAGTAAGCAGTTGTGCGGGCGTGAGGTTTGACATAAGCGTTCTCCAGGTTGCAGGCGATGTTATTTTATCACACAAACTTTTACCCTGCTGTGATTGCTTTTTACCCGGTTAAAGACCAGGAAAAATCTCGTTAATCAATAAATTAACTTAACCTTCCTGTTGAGCTGATAAAACTGCTCATTTCAGACCCTCTATGAGATCAGTCATATAGCGTAATTATCACGCTATTTTTGCTTTGCAACTCACCGGGTTAGCGTCTAAGGTTCAAAAGGCCTTAAGTAATATCTGGCATCAATTTAGGATTTGTTCATTTTTCTGCATAACTAAACAACAGAATGGTGTGGTTGTATCCAATTCTGTGAACAGCAGTGCTATTTCCTTTTAATTCACAGCAATGATGTGTTAGCCAGGGTTCAGAATAGCGGCTAACTAAACTGTTTCGTTTCTGAGTTATTCAGCGACATTTCAAAGGTGATGGCAGGCTCATGGTGAAGACATTATTCAGGCACAAAAAAGTAGCTTATCTTGTTGGTTTGAATGCAGTATTTCTTTCTTCTTCAGCTCTGGCAGCAGGTACATGGTATGACGCGCGTAACGATGCCATGGGTGGCACCGGCGTCGCTTCGTCAACCTGGAGTTCAGCGGTGCTGGCTAACCCGGCATTGATGACCAAAGCCAAACCTGAAGATAACGTCAGCGTCATATTCCCTTCAGCCGGTGTGCAGGTTACCGACAAAGACAAATTAATTAACAAAGTTGATGACATCACGGACAGTGTTGATCGCTACAAAAACGTGATCGACAATCTGACGTTTGCCGACTATTTAAGAGGTTATCCGGAATTAAAGGCTGCGGCTGGTGATATGGCTAATCAGCTGGATGACTTAAAGGGTGATAAAGCACACGGTACTGCGGGTGTCGCTTTTGCTGTTACTGTACCGAATGAAACACTGCCTTTTGCCTTTATTACCAAAGCCTACGGCACGGCCAGTGTGCAGGCTAACGTTGTGGACAGCGATATTACCTATCTGCGCGGTGTGGCTAACGGCACGGTGATCCCCGTGCCAGGCGATCAGGATAAACTGAGTTCGAGCGGTCATGGTCTGGCAGCACTAGTCACGGACTATGGTGTGGCACTGGCACATGAATTTGATGTCGCTGGCCATCCGGTTTCTGTGGGCGTGACACCAAAGCTGCAAAAAACCTGGCTGTATAACTACACCGCCAGTATTTATAACTTTGATAAAAGTAATATCAACAACAGCCAATACCGCAGTTCCGATACCGGCTTCAACATTGATGCAGGCATCGCGACCGACTTTGGTGAGCATTGGACGTTGGGTGTGACAGGGCAGAACCTGATCTCACGCGACATCGACACCAAAACAGTGGAAGGCTACCGCGATACCTATCAAATCCGTCCGCTGGTCACGTCAGGTCTGGCCTGGAACTACGGCGCGTTCACCCTGGCAGGCGATGTTGATTTGACGCAAACCAAGCGTTTCAAATCGGAAGAAAGCAGCCAATATGCGGGAGTGGGGGCCGAGTATCGCGTGCTGGATTGGTTAGCACTGCGCGCGGGTTATCGTGCGGATATGAAATCAAATGATGCCAATGTGTTTACCGCAGGTCTGGGCGTTTCACCGTTTAACAACACGGTGCATCTGGATCTTGCTGGTTCAGTGGGTGACGATAATACCTGGGGCGGCATGCTGCAGCTCGGATTTAACTTCTGATTGCGTCATTTCACATCACGCTAACATTCACCCTGAAATGGCGTGAACATGCTCACAAAAACAGGTCGCCATTGGCGGCCTGTTTCATTCCTGGGCGCAGAATTTGTGATCGTTATCAATCAGCGAAGCTGTGCCAGATTCAACTGGGAAAGTAGCCAATCTTTAAAGCTATCTAACGCAAAGTGGCGATGCTGATGCCGTGGGAACACCAGGTAATGGCCGATATAGTGAATCTCCTGGGTGGTCTCAATCAGCGGACAAACTAAGCGCCCACTGGCAAGCTCTCGTTCTGCTAATAATTTGGATTCCAGCACCACTCCCAGACCATCAACGGCAGCGGCAATCGCCATAAAACTGCGGTCAAAGCGCAAACCATAATGGCGCGGAGGCGTCAGGTGATTGGCTTCAAACCAGCCCTTCCATTGGTAGAGTTGCACATCGCACTGAATCAACGATTGGTGATAGAGGTCCTCCGGGCAGCGAATGCGTGCGGCAATCTGTGGTGAGCAAAGCGGTGTTAATTCCTCCACGGCCAGCGGGATTTTCTCGTAAGGCGAAGGACGCGGCTCGCCATAAACAATATCTAAATCATAGTCATCCTGCTCAAAGCGCGCATATTCGGTGCTGGCTGAAAGACGCAGATCAATATGTGGGTGTGCGGCAATAAAGCTTCCCAGGCGGGGTAATAGCCACTGATGGGCAAAGCTTGGCGCGGTGTGCAGACGCAGTGGCCGCGATTCATCAGCGGTGACGAGCGAAAGCCCACGCTGCATCTCATCAAATCCCCGCTGGATATGTTCCAGCAAGATTGCCCCTTCTTTGGTTAGCATGATTTCGCGCGTACTGCGCTGAAACAGGCGCGTGTCGAGCGTCTCCTCCAGCTTACGAATCGCATGACTAATGGCGCTAGGCGACAAATCCAACTCTTGCGCTGCGGCGGTAAATGCCCCTGTGCGGCCTGCGGCTTCAAACGCGCGCAACAGCGACAGTGGGGCTTTTTTTAATAATGTCATTTGTGAATCCCATTCAACAGTTGATGCATTTTTTGCTTTTGTCGGCAGGCGCCAGGGCTGAGTAATCTGCTGCTAAACGGCAAGCAGGTGAAAATGGCACGTGAATCCGCTGCAGCTTTCACCATGACAGATCGCTCTTCTGCTTGCCAACTCTGCTGATTTTCTCTTCTTTCAGGAACAGATATGACGACTCTTGCAGAACCGGAATTGAGCCTTACACAGCGGCTGTCACAGCACGCTTATCGTATTCGTCGCTACGCATTGCAAATGGGCGAAGTACAGGGGCAAGGCTATATCGGCCAGGCTCTGGGACTGGCTGATATGCTGGCCGTGGCATGGTGCCATGCGATGAATTACCGCGCGGAAGAACCCGAATGGGAAGGCCGCGACCGTTTTCTGCTTTCCCACGGCCACTATGCGATTGCTCTTTATGCGGCGTTGATTGAAGCGGGCGTGATTCCTGTGGAGGAGCTGGAAACGTATGGATCTGATGATAGTCGCTTACCAATGTCTGGCATGGCGACCTACACGCCAGGCATGGAAATTTCAGGCGGATCGCTCGGACAGGGGCTGACGATTGGTGTCGGTATGGCATTGGCATTGCGTCATAAAGGAAATCCGGCTTTTGTTTACAACTCAATGTCAGATGGCGAACTGGATGAAGGGGCAACCTGGGAAGCTGCGATGGGAGCGGCACATCATCAACTGAGTAATTTGATCGTCATGGTGGATATCAACCAGCAGCAGGCAGATGGCCCCTCTGGCAAGGTCATGGGATTTGAACCGCTGGCAGATAAGTGGCAGGCATTTGGCTGGCATGTACAGCGTGTGGATGGCAATGACATTGCTGCTGTGAAGCAGGCATTTGATCGGGCACGCGCGTTAAGCGAACCCAAGCCGCGCGTCATTCTGCTGGACACGCTAATGGGTAAAGGCGTGCCATTCCTGGAAGCGCGTGAAAAGAATCATTTTATTCGTGTGGATGCTGACGAGTGGCAACAGGCCATCACCATCCTCGATCAGGCTCAGGAGGCCACGCAATGAGCAGCATCACCACAGAGAAAAAGCCACGCCTGACAACGTCGGCGATGATTGCCTCAATTGCCGCAGAAGGTCAAGCCACGGTTGCTGCGCCCTTTGGTCATGCGCTGGTCAAAGCCGCTGCGACCCGGCCGTCGATCGTTGGGTTGACTGCCGACCTGTCAAAATACACCGATTTGCATATCTTCGCCCAGGCCTATCCAGAACGTCATTTTCAGATGGGCATGGCAGAGCAGCTATTGATGGGCGCAGCCGGTGGCATGGCGAAGGAGGGCATGACGCCATTTGCGACCACCTATGCGGTGTTTGCCACGCGTCGTGCCTACGACTTTATCCATCAGGTGATCGCGGAAGAGCAGCTGAATGTGAAAATCTGCGCTGCGCTGCCGGGGTTAACCACCGGCTACGGCCCAAGCCATCAGGCCACTGAAGATATCGCGCTGATGCGGGGTATTCCGGGCATGACCATTGTTGATCCTTGTGATGCGCTGGACACGGAGCAAGCCGTTGCCGCTATCGCTGACCATCAGGGGCCGGTTTATATGCGTCTGTTGCGCGGTAAGGTGCCGCTGGTGCTGAACGAATACGATTATCAATTCGAACTGGGCAAAGCCAAATTGCTTCGCGATGGCCGTGATGTGCTGCTGATTTCCAGTGGGATTATGACAATGCGAGCACTGGAGACAGCAAAAGCGTTGGCAGCCGATAACGTCGATGTTGCGGTATTGCACGTACCGACCATCAAGCCTCTGGACACTGAAACCATTATCACCCAGTGCCGCCGTGCCGGGCGTTTAGTGGTGGTGGTTGAGAACCATAGCCTGGTCGGCGGTTTGGGTGAGGCGGTGGCGACCACGTTAATGCATGCGCAGGTCATGCCCGTGTTTCGTCAAATCGGCTTGCCCGATCAGTTCCTGGATGCGGGCGCGTTGCCCACTTTGCACGACCGCTACGGCATTTCCAAAGAAGCGATGGTCAGCGCGATTCGCGTCTGGCTGGCATAACGGCGCGAAAGGAGAACAGCATGAAGGTGATATTTGTCGGCACCGGGGCAATTGGTGTTCCTATGGCTTGCCAGATTCAGCGTGCAGGGCATGCGGTAATCGGAGTGGATGTGTTTGAAGCGTCGCGCCAGCGTGCTCAGGCGCAGGGGATTGAAGCGGTTAGCCGCATTGCAGAAGCACCTGAAGCGGATGTAGTAGTGGTGATGGTCGCCACGCCACAGCAGCTGCAGGCGCTGGTGGCGGAAGCGCTGCCGCAGGTGACTGGTCAGCACTGGGTCATCATGTCCACTGTCGGGCCGCAGGCGGTACGTGAGGCGGCTTCTTCACTGATTGCTGCCGGTGCGCAGGTCGTGGATGCACCGGTCACGGGCGGAACCGCCCGCGCCAGCACCGGTGAGTTAGTGATTTTTGCTTCCGGCGCATCTGCCGCCATTGCCTTTGTTGAGCCAGTACTCAAAACCATGGGATCGGTGTCGATAGTGGGTGACGAGGTTGGCGAGGGGCAGGGGATCAAGGTGATCAATCAGCACCTTTGCTCGGTGCATATTGTGGCAGCCGCGGAGGCGCTAAGTCTGGCAAAGTCGCTGGGGTTAGCACCCGCTCAGGTATTGAAACTGGTCGAGCGCGGCGCGGCGGGATCGTGGATGTTGTCAGATCGTGGTCCGCGCATGCTGGAGGGGACAGATGTCCCGGTCTCCAGCGCCATCAACATCTTTGTCAAAGATAGCGGGTTAGTGGCAGAGGCGGCGACCGCCTGCCACGCTGAGGTTCCGCTGTTACAGGTCGCTCATGCTCGTTATCTGGCGGCAGCAGAAGCCGGATTGGGGCAACGTGATGACAGCAGAGTGATCGAGACCTGGAGCAAACCTGCAAATTAACCGCTCCATCACTGCTGCCCGAAAAATACGATAATACCGGGGTAACACATGAACACGACTTCTGTACCTGCAAACACCCGCGACAATGCGGCGAAAGTCTCTTTCGCCTCAATGATTGGCTCAGCGGTGGAGAGCTATGATTTCTTTATCTACGGCACCGCCGCTGCAGCCTGGTTTGGTAAGATCTTTTTCCACACGCAAGAGCCTATCGTCGGCATTCTGGCGGCATTCGCCACTTTAGCGGTCGGCTTCCTGATGCGCCCGTTTGGCGGCTACCTCGCCGGCCATTTCGGCGATCGCTATGGCCGAAAAACCGTGCTGTTCTGGTCATTACTGGCCATGGGCGGTGCCACCGTATTGATCGGTGCGTTGCCAACCTATGAGCAGGCTGGCGTGCTGGCACCGATCTTGTTGATCTTATTACGCATGATCCAGGGGATCGGATTCGGCGCAGAGTGGGGCGGCGCGGTGTTAATGGCCTTCGAACATGCACCCGTGAAAAAGCGCGGTTTCTATGGTGCAGTACCGCAACTCGGGATACCGCTCGGCCTGCTGCTGGCGAATGGCTCTTTCCTGCTCTCTGCGGCACTGTTTGAAGGTGATTGGGTGTGGCGCATGCCGTTCCTGATCTCGTTTGTGATGGTGGCCATTGGCATCTTTATCCGAATGCAGGTCGCGGAATCGCCGGAATTCGAGAAAGCCAAAGCAGATAAGCAGATTGTGCAGCAGCCCGCGCTGGAAGTGATTCGTCGTGACTGGCGCACCATCGTCAAAATTATGGGGCTACGCCTGGCAGAGACGGGTGGCTACTACATCACGACCAGTTTTATGTTGTCCTATGTGGTGCTGGCGGAAATCACAGATACGCGCCATGTGTTATGGGGCACGTTGATTGGTTCAGCGCTGGGGCTCGGCAGCCATCTGCTGTATGGCGCGCTAAGTGATAAGGTGGGACGTCGCCCAATATTCCTGATTGGCGCCATCTTCACCATTCTGTTTGGCATTCCTATGTTTATGCTGATCAACACCGGTGCAGTGATGATGGTGATTGTCGCTGTCGCTATGTCTCTGCTCTTTAGCCATGACCCGATTTTTGCGGTGGAGTCGAGTTGGTTCTCCGAGCAGTTTCCGGCTAACGTCCGCTCCTCGGGTATTTCATTGGGCTACAACGGCGCGTCCGTAGTGGCGGGGCTGTTACCGTTTATCGCAACAGGCGTGTACGGCATGGTCGGCTGGATCGGACCGGCGGTGATGTTCTCGTTACTGGGTGTCATTTCAACCTGGGTCGCCTTCAACACACGGGAAACCGCGCCGGTGAAAGTGGGCGAGCCCTCTCTGCCAGCCTCATCAACCTCAACAGCCCCGACGGTGTGAGTGAAATAACGGGCGGCTGTGTCGCCCGTTATTGCTGTGGTATCATTGCGCAGTTTCTCGTCACTCACTAACTCCGGATTTACTGCGTTTCATGACCGATACTTTCTCTTCGCAACGTTTTTCTATCGCTCCGATGCTGGACTGGACCGATCGCCACTGCCGTTATTTTCACCGTAAGCTGAGCGGCGATACGCTGCTGTATACCGAAATGGTGACCACGGGCGCCATTATTCACGGCAAAGGCGATTATCTGGCTTACAGCGAAGAGGAGCATCCGCTGGCGCTGCAGTTGGGCGGCAGCGATCCGGCAGCCCTGGCGCAATGTGCGAAGCTGGCGGAAGCGCGCGGTTACGACGAGATTAACCTTAACGTCGGTTGCCCATCCGATCGCGTGCAGAATGGGCGCTTTGGTGCCTGTCTGATGGCTGACGCCGCGCTGGTCGCAGATTGCATTAAAGCGATGCGCGATGTGGTCAGTATTCCGGTGACGGTGAAAACCCGTATCGGAATTGATGAGCAGGACAGCTACGCATTTCTGTGTGATTTCATTGGTACGGTGGCCAATAAGGGCAACTGCGATACCTTTATTATCCATGCGCGTAAGGCATGGCTTTCTGGTTCAAGCCCGAAAGAGAACCGTGAGATTCCGCCGCTGGATTATCCGCGTGTCTATCAGCTGAAGCGTGATTTTCCGACGCTGACCATGGCGATTAACGGCGGCATCAAGACGCTGGAAGAGGCGAAAACGCATTTGCAACATATGGATGGTGTGATGATGGGCCGTGAAGCGTATCAGAACCCCGGCATCCTGGCGCAAGTGGATAGTGAACTGTTCGGCCGCGATACGCCGTCTGTCGATCCGGTCGCGGTGGTGCGTGCGATGTACCCTTACATCGAAGCGGAGCTGAGCAAAGGCACCTATCTGGGGCACGTTACACGCCATATGCTGGGCCTGTTCCAGGGCATTCCTGGTGCGCGCCAGTGGCGTCGTCATTTAAGTGAGAATGCCCATAAGCCGGGTGCCGATGTACGGGTGCTGGAAGCGGCACTGGCGCTGGTCGCGGATAAGATTCCACAGGAAGCCTGATTGTAGGTGAGTCGCGGTGGGCCGGTGTGCCCGGCCATAAAAGGGCAGTCCGAACGCCAGGGAAAGCACACCTCTGTGCCGATCTGCCGCGCGAACATTCGCCCCATTTTTGGGAAACGGCCCGATGCTGCGCATGGCTGAAAACGCTCTCAGCCTATTTGTCTCTGGCGCGGAAGCTTTGCTTTTCTGACGGGCCATTTCTGTCCCTTTAGAGAAGCATCGCTGCCGTTAATACGGTTTAAAATGCACCAATAATTAGTGAATTTCATCACTGCTGAAATACCTCTTCTGAATATAACATCTTATTTTTCAATGTATTAACCGTATGCTTATATTGGCACGTATCTTGTAATGCACTCTGTGTTACTTACACAGGAGAGCCTTCGTGGAAATTTTATTTGTTATCGGCTTTTTTCTGATGCTGTTGCTGACTGGCGTTTCACTGCTGGGCGTTATCGCTGCATTGGTTGTTGCCACCGTTGTGATGTTCCTCGGCGGGTTATTCGCGATTGTTATCAAGTTGTTGCCGTGGCTGGTGTTGGCGGTGGTAGCCGTGTGGCTTTATCGCGCCTTTACGACACCGAGCGGTGAAGTGAAATTAAACAGACTGAAAAGAAAAATCAGTAAGTTAGAGCGGCGTGGTTGGCGCTAAATGCGGGAGCGATCACAGAGTCGATAATTGCTTAGTACGAATCTGCAATTAAACATATTTTTTACTTATGTTTTCTGTCAGGATGCGTAAAGTAATTCAAAACGAATTCATCGCCGCTGACCCTACACCAGCGCGAACTATAAAAAGAAAGAAAAAAGGGCTTCCTTCGGGAAGCCCTTAACTTTTTAGGGAATCAGCAAGCTGGAACCTTGCGTGGCGCGGCTCTCAAGAACCTGATGCGCGCGCACCGCATCGCTCAAGGCAAATTTCTGCTCTTCTGGTACCTTCAGCTGAATCGCACGACTGGCAATTAACGAGAACAACTCGTTGCTGGCATTATCCAGTTCCTGACGATTGGTAATGTAACCAAATAGCGAAGGGCGTGTGACAAACAGCGAACCTTTCTTGTTCAGAATCCCAAGATCAACGCCGGTGACGGGGCCCGAGGCATTACCAAAACTCACCATTAAGCCATGACGACGCAGGCTATCGAGAGAAGGCTCCCAGGTGTCTTTCCCCACCGAGTCATACACCACCGCGACCTTTTCACCGTCAGTCAATTCACTGACGCGCTGAGCGATATTCTCCTCGCGATAGTTAATGGTCGCCCAGGCACCGGCATTTTTTGCAATCTGCGCTTTTTCGGCGGAGCCCACGGTACCAATCAGATGCGCGCCCAGCGCTTTAGCCCACTGACAGGCAATCAGTCCCACGCCGCCCGCTGCGGCATGGAACAGGAAGATTTCATCGGCTTTCACTTTGTAGGTCTGACGCAGCAAATACTGCACGGTTAAGCCTTTCAAAAACGAGGCAGCACCTTGTTCAAAGCTAATGCTCTCCGGCAGGATCACCAGACGATCTTCCGCCACGTTATGCACTTCGCTATAGGCACCCAGCGCAGCCTGACAATAGACCACGCGATCGCCGGGCTTAAAGCGCGTCACGCCTGAGCCAACGCGTTTCACCACGCCAGCGGCTTCAGTGCCCAGCCCGGACGGGAAAGCTGTCACCGGATAGAGCCCGCTGCGCACATAGGTGTCGATATAGTTGATGCCAATTGCCTTGTTTTCGACCTGAACCTCATGTTCGGCGGGATCGGCCAGCTCAAAATCGACCCATTGCAGTACCTCCGGGCCACCGTGTTGGTTGAACTGAATACGCTTTGCCATTCTGACTCCTGTGATTGTTCATCCTGGGACGGTATACTTGCGCGTCCCTTTCACGATCGGTAATGCATTCACTATGGCAGGAAATAAACCCACCAACAAATCCAACGAACCCCGCGATCGTCAGCTGGAAGGCGTGAAAATGCCGCCGCACTCTATTGAAGCGGAGCAGTCGGTGCTCGGTGGGTTGATGCTGGATAACGAACGCTGGGATAACGTCTCCGAGCGCGTGGTGGCGGATGATTTCTTCAACCGTTCTCACCGCATGATCTTCTCTGAGATGCAGCGTCTGCTGGAAATGGGCCAGCCGATTGACCTTATTACGCTCTCTGAATCGCTGGAAACACTGGGCGAGCTGGAGATGGCCGGTGGCTTTGCTTATCTTGCAGAGCTGGCGAAAAACACGCCAAGTGCAGCGAATATCGGCGCTTATGCGGATATCGTGCGTGAACGTGCCGTTGTGCGCCAAATGATCTCGGTCGCGAACCAAATTGCTGATGCCGGTTACGATCCGCAGGGGCGTAGCAGCGAAGAATTACTTGATTTCGCAGAATCCAACGTCTTTAAGATTGCTGAACAGCGCGCCAACAAAGCAGAAGGCCCGCAGAACATTGAGCAAATTCTGGAAGCCACGGTATCGCGTATTGAAGCGCTGGTGTCGACCCCGCACGATGGTGTCACCGGAGTGGATACCGGCTATCAGGATCTCAACAAAAAGACTGCCGGTTTGCAGGGTTCAGATTTGATCATCGTGGCGGCGCGTCCGTCGATGGGTAAAACCACTTTCGCCATGAACCTGTGCGAAAACGCCGCGATGCTACAAGACAAACCGGTGCTGATTTTCAGTCTGGAGATGCCCAGCGAACAGCTAATGATGCGTATGCTGGCGTCATTGTCGCGCGTGGACCAGACGCGCATTCGTACCGGCCAGCTGGAAGACGAAGATTGGGCGCGCATCTCTGCCACCATGGGCATCCTGCTTGAGAAGAAGAACATGTTTATCGATGATTCTTCTGGTCTGACGCCCACGGAAGTGCGTTCGCGCGCGCGCCGCGTGTTTCGTGAAAACGGCGGTTTAAGCCTGATCATGATCGACTATCTCCAGTTGATGCGCGTGCCGGCGCTATCGGACAACCGTACGCTGGAGATCGCAGAGATCTCGCGCTCGCTCAAGGCTTTGGCGAAAGAGCTGAATGTTCCGGTGGTGGCGTTGTCGCAGCTTAACCGCTCACTGGAGCAGCGCGCCGATAAACGTCCGGTGAACTCGGACCTGCGTGAATCGGGTTCGATCGAGCAGGATGCTGACTTGATTATGTTCATCTATCGCGATGAGGTGTATCACGAAAACAGCGATCTCAAAGGGATCGCCGAGATCATCCTCGGTAAGCAGCGTAACGGCCCTATCGGCACAGTACGATTGACCTTCAATGGCCAGTGGTCGCGTTTTGATAACTACGCAGGGCCGTCTTACGACGACGAATAATCCTTTCCAACGAGATGCATGCACGATTTGTGCATGCATTTCACGTCATCAGAAAATAGTGTTGGACAACCTTGGCTTTAATCAGGTTATCTGTACCAAAGCGCACCCTATAACGCTGTGGAAGCAGAATGACTCAGGTAGACGATTACGACCTTAAGATATTGACACTATTACAATCTAACGGCCGCCTTACCAATCAGGAACTCAGTGATTTAGTCGGTCTTTCGGCGTCTCAATGTTCACGCCGCCGCATCAATCTCGAACAGGCAAACCTCATCCTCGGCTATCACGCACGGCTCTCCCCGGACGCGGTGGGTCTTGGCATGGTGGGCTTGATTGAAGTGCGTTTAAAGAATCACACGCCAGATTATGAAGAGAGTTTCCATCGCATGGTGGCAGAAGAGGATGCGATTGTTGATGCCTTTAAAACCACCGGTGATGCTGATTATCTGCTGAAAGTGGCCGTGGCTGATTTAGCCTCGCTGAGTGCGTTGATCAGTCAGCTGGTGGCCGGCCATCAGAGTGTGGCCCATGTGAAAACCTCCGTGGTGTTGAGCCGTTTAAAAGAGAACGGCTTGATGATTATCCCCGAGCACAAAACGCGCCAAAAAAGTGCATGATGTGCTAATCTGGTGCAATCAAAGCACATTGAATGCAAATAACGCGCACCAGAAAACAGATTTGTGCATGAATCAACGATTGAAGTTTGGATTGATGCACAAAAACCTGCAATAAAAGCGCCTTAGATATCAATTGGATAATCGCTGGTACCCCATAGGTGGCGACTTAGCGCCGCCTATGTGGTGCGTTTTTTGCATTTGAACCGCATCATTTGCACTGAGATTACTCCATGGATAACGTTGTTCAACCTACTAAAATTCCTCATTCACGTATTGAAGATGCGCTGGCGATAGTGCTCGGCACGTTAATGGTTTCCTTTGGCGTGATGATGCTGAAACAGGCGGGCGCGCTGACTGGCAGCACTGCAGGTATCGCGTTCTTAATCAGCTATCTGACGCACCTCTCTTTTGGTAGCGCATTTTTCCTGATTAACCTGCCGTTTTACTGGCTGGCAGTGCGCCGCATGGGCTGGGAATTCACGATTAAAACGTTCTGCGCGGTGGGGCTGGTTTCACTGTTCACACACTTGCATCCGATGTTCATCCATTTTTCTGCGCTAAATCCGTTTTATGCGACATTGTTCGGTAACGTGGTGATGGGGATTGGGTTTATAGTGTTGTTTCGTCACAAAGCCAGTCTCGGCGGTATCAATATTTTGGCACTCTGGCTGCAGGACCGCATCGGTCTGCGCGCCGGCAAACTGCAAATGGCGGTAGATACATGCGTGGTACTCGCTTCGCTTTTCGTGGTGTCGCTACCGATACTTTTGGCCTCAATTGCGGGCGCGGTGATCCTCAATCTCATCATCGCTATGAATCATCGTCCCGGCCGCTACATGGTTTGATGACGCCTCTTTACCGACTATTTATGACCAATCATGGAGATCTGCACCGTGTTTCAAAACGTTGATGCTTATGCTGGCGATCCAATTCTGTCGCTGATGGAAACCTTCAAACAGGACCCACGCGACAATAAAGTGAATCTGAGCATTGGTCTCTATTACAACGAGGCGGGCATCATTCCTCAGTTGCAAGCCGTGGCTGCCGCAGAAGAACGCCTGCAGGCGCAACCGCATCAGGCGTCACTTTACCTGCCGATGGAAGGCCTGGGCCCATACCGTAATGCGATTGCACCGCTGCTGTTTGGCAAAGAACACCCGATGCTGAAGGCCGGCCGCATTGCTTCCATCCAGACGTTGGGTGGCTCCGGTGCACTGAAAGTAGGGGCGGATTTCCTCAAGCGTTACTTCCCGAACTCAAATGTTTGGGTGAGCGATCCGACCTGGGAAAACCACATCGCAATTTTCAACGGTGCCGGTTTCGACGCACAGACTTATCCGTGGTACGACGAAGAGACCAACGGCGTGAAGTTTGATGCGTTTATTGCCAAGCTGAAAACGCTGCCGAAGCAATCTATCGTGCTGTTGCACCCATGCTGCCACAACCCGACGGGTGCGGATCTGACGAACGCACAGTGGGATGAAACCACCGAAGTATTGAAAGCGCAGGAACTGATTCCGTTCCTCGATATCGCTTATCAGGGCTTTGGTGCCGGTATGGAGCAGGATGCTTACGCGATTCGCGCGATTGCGGCTGCAGGCTTGCCAGCACTGGTCAGCAACTCATTCTCGAAAATCTTCTCGCTGTACGGCGAGCGCGTTGGCGGCCTGTCCATCGTGTGCGAGAGCGCAGAAGAATCTGCACGCGTGCTGGGTCAGCTGAAAGCCACCGTGCGTCGCAACTACTCCAGCCCGCCAAACTTTGGTGCGCAGGTGGTTTCTTGCGTACTGAACGATGAAGCACTGTTGAACAACTGGCTGGCCGAGGTGGAAGCTATGCGCCTGCGCATCATCGAAATGCGCCAGACGCTGGTCAACGTATTAAGCACCAAACTGCCAGGCAAAAACTTCGATTACCTGCTGAAGCAGCGCGGCATGTTCAGTTACACCGGTTTAAGCGCGCAGCAGGTTGATCGCCTGCGTGATGAGTTCGGCGTGTATCTGATCGCCAGCGGCCGCATGTGTGTGGCTGGCCTTAACAGCCGCAACGTTAACCAGGTGGCTGAGGCCTTTGCTGCCGTGATGTAACGCACTTCACCGCATGAGGAAACCGCCATGCCTTCGGGCTGGCGGTTTTTTTATGCGCGTTATCTGGTGCCACCGCCTTTACCTTTGGCTGAGTTGCTGCACACTTAAACGGTGTAATGACGTCTGTATCGAAACCGATGGCAGGCGTCATCGGGCCTCAAATCGGCCTCTACCAAGGAGAAAACAGCATGAACATTTCGGACCTCCTCACCTACTGCATGAGTAAGCCGGGTGCGGAGCAGAGCTATAAAAATGAATGGGATGCCACACAGGTAAAAAGCGAAGGCGTACTGTTTGCCATGGTGCATGAGGTGAAAGGGCGTCCGGCGCTGTCGTTGAAAACCTCGCCTGCGCTGGCCGATTTATTGCGCGAAGAGCACAGTGATGTGTTTCCGAGTGAGCATTTAAATAAGTCGCACTGGAGTACGCTGTGGCTGGATGGCTCGCTGAAGGATTCGCAGATTTATTATCTGGTGGAAGCTTCCTGGCAACAGGCTGACGCCACGCGTGCGGCGGGCGTCAGCCATGATGAAGACGCGCGCTAATTAAGCTGCTGACTCTTCACGCAGGGTGTTGATATCAATCACGAAGCGGTATTTCACGTCGCTTTTCAGCATACGTTCGTAGGCTTCGTTAATCTGGTTCATGGCGATCAGCTCGATATCTGAAGTGATACCGTGCTTGCCGCAGAAATCCAGCATCTCCTGTGTCTCAGCGATACCACCGATCAGTGAACCGGCAATGCTGCGACGTTTGAAGATCAGATTAAAGACCTGTGGAGCCGGATGATCGTGCTCTGGCGCGCCCACCAGCGTCATGTTGCCATCGCGTTTCAGCATGGCAATAAACGGGTTGAGATCGTGCTGAGCAGCCACGGTGTTGAGGATGAAATCGAAGCTGTTGTTGTGCTGCGCCATTTGATCAGCATCTTTCGAAATCACCACTTCATCAGCACCCAGGCGCTTACCGTCTTTAATCTTCGATGGGGAGGTGGTGAACAGCACCACATGCGCGCCCATCGCATGCGCGATTTTCACGCCCATATGGCCGAGGCCGCCCAGACCGACGATGCCCACTTTCTTACCTGGACCGACGTTCCAGTGACGCAGCGGTGAGTAGGTGGTGATACCGGCACACAGCAGCGGGGCAACGCCTGCCAGCTCAAGGTTTTCCGGCACGCGCAGCACAAAGCTTTCATCAACCACCATGCTGGTGGAGTAACCGCCGTAGGTGATGGCGCCGGTTTCGCGATCTTCACCGTTATAGGTGCCAACAAAACCGTTTTCGCAATACTGCTCCAGTCCTTCCTGGCAGCTTGGACAGCTGCGGCAGGAGTCAACCATACAGCCGACACCGACCAGATCGCCCACTTTGTATTTGTGAGTGTGGCCGCCAACGGCGGTAACGCGTCCAACGATCTCATGGCCTGGCACCACCGGGAAGATGGTGTTTTTCCATTCGTTGCGCGCCTGATGCAGGTCAGAGTGGCAAACGCCACAGTACAACACTTCAATCTGCACATCATGAGCGCGCAGCTCGCGCGGCTTATAGTCGAACGGGGCGAGTTTAGTTTTCGCGTCCTGTGCGGCATAGGCATGCGTAATATTCATGGTGTCTCCAATCGGGTGTGTCGTGAGTGTTTTGCGGGATCCCGTTCAGCGAGCTGAAGGGACAAAGGCGTAACGAGCTACGCCAAAAAGGAACTGTGTAAGGATAGTCAGCAGGATGAGATGCGTATATGCCTGAAGTTGTCTGATTCTTGCCTGTTTCTGCATTTTGCTGCGGAATCTGACAGCGAGGTATCAGGCCCGACTGACTGCAATATTCAGCGAGTAAACTAGAGAGTGCGGCGTCTGTGGATTGAAAGAAATAAGAAGGCCCGCACTGCGGGCCTTCAATTTTACTTCTTCTTCAACATCGGCTTAAGGAAGCGAGCGGTGTGGGATTTTTCACACTCCGCCACGGTTTCTGGCGTGCCAGAAATCAGGATTTCGCCGCCGCCGCTACCACCTTCTGGGCCGAGATCGACAATCCAGTCAGCGGTTTTGATCACGTCGAGGTTGTGTTCAATCACCACAATGGTATTGCCCTGATCGCGCAGCTGATGCAGCACTTCCAGCAACTGCTGAATATCAGCAAAGTGCAGACCCGTGGTTGGCTCATCAAGGATATAAAGCGTCTGCCCGGTACCGCGTTTCGACAGCTCACGCGCCAGTTTCACACGCTGCGCTTCACCGCCTGACAGCGTGGTTGCAGACTGACCGAGGCGAATGTAGGACAAGCCCACGTCGATCAGCGTTTGCAGTTTACGCGCCAGCGCAGGGACGGCATCAAAGAACTCACGCGCTTCTTCGATAGTCATATCCAGCACTTCGTGAATGCCTTTGCCTTTGTATTTAATCTCCAGCGTTTCGCGGTTATAGCGTTTGCCTTTGCACTGATCGCACGGCACATACACATCCGGCAGGAAGTGCATTTCGACCTTGATCACGCCATCGCCCTGGCAGGCTTCGCAACGTCCACCGCGCACGTTAAAGCTGAAGCGTCCTGGATTGTAGCCACGGGAACGTGCTTCAGGTACACCGGCAAACAGCTCACGCACCGGGGTGAAAATGCCGGTGTAAGTAGCAGGGTTCGAGCGCGGCGTACGGCCAATAGGGCTCTGGTCAATGTCGATGACTTTATCGAAATGCTCAAGACCGGCGATCTCGCGATACGGCGCCACTTCCGTGGTGGTCGCGCCGTTCAGCTGACGCTGCGCAATCGGGAACAACGTATCGTTAATCAGCGTGGATTTACCGGAACCGGATACACCGGTGATACAGGTAAACAGACCCACCGGAATCGTCAATGTGACGTCTTTAAGGTTGTTGCCGCGCGCACCGGTAAGTTTCAGCACTTTTGCCGGATCGCCTTTCACGCGTTGTTGCGGAATGGCGATTTCGCGCTTGCCACTCAGATACTGACCGGTCAGCGAAGCTTCGTTAGCCATAATGGCATTCACGTCACCCTCAGCCACCACCTGACCGCCGTGCACACCCGCGCCAGGACCGATATCAATCACGTGGTCAGCGGCGCGAATCGCATCTTCATCGTGCTCGACCACAATCACGGTGTTGCCGAGATCGCGCAGGTGAATCAGCGTACCAAGCAGACGTTCGTTATCGCGCTGATGCAGACCAATTGAGGGCTCATCCAGCACATACATCACGCCCACCAAACCCGCACCGATTTGACTTGCCAGACGAATACGCTGCGCTTCGCCGCCAGAGAGGGTTTCTGCGGAACGCGACATCGACAGATAATTCAAACCGACATTAACGAGGAAGCTCAGGCGATCGCCGATCTCTTTCAGGATTTTTTCGGCGATCTGCGCACGCTGCCCGCTCAGTTTCAGATTGCGGAAGAAGTCGGTGGCATGGCCAATACTCATCTCAGAGATGGTCGGCAGGTTGGTATTCTCAATAAATACATGGCGTGCTTCACGGCGCAGGCGTGTGCCTTCGCAGCTGGTGCAGGAGCGGTTGCTGATGAATTTCGCCAACTCTTCACGCACCGCATTGGATTCCGTCTCTTTATAACGGCGTTCCATGTTGTGCAGCACACCTTCAAACGGATGACGACGTACCGAAGTGTCGCCCCGATCGTTGATGTATTTAAATTCGATACTCTCTTTGCCGGAACCGTACAGAATCACTTCACGCGCTTTGTCGCTCAGGCTGTTGAACGGCGCTTCGACATCGAAATCCAGATGCTCTGCCAGCGAGCGCAACATCTGGAAGTAATAGAAGTTGCGGCGATCCCAGCCACGAATTGCACCGCCAGCCAGTGACAGTTCAGGGTTCTGCACCACACGATCGGGATCGAAATACTGCTGCACGCCGAGCCCATCACACGTTGGGCAGGCACCAGCCGGGTTGTTGAACGAGAACAGGCGCGGTTCCAGTTCACTCATGCTGTAGCCACAAATAGGGCAGGCAAAGTTAGCCGAGAACAGCAGCTCTTCGGCATCGCTGTCATCCATGTCGGCGACGATGGCGGTGCCACCACTCAGTGCCAACGTGGTTTCAAAGGATTCGGCTAAGCGCGTTGCCAGGTCATCGCGCACGCGGAAGCGGTCCACCACGACTTCGATGGTGTGTTTCTTCTGCAGTTCCAGCTTTGGCGGATCGGAGAGATCACAGACTTCGCCATCGATACGGGCGCGGATGTAGCCTTGCGCCGCGAGGTTTTCCAGCGTTTTGGTGTGTTCGCCTTTGCGATCTTTCACCACGGGTGCCAGCAGCATCAGACGACGGCCTTCTTCCTGCGCCATCACCTGATCCACCATCTGGCTCACGGTCTGTGCTGCCAGCGGAACATCGTGATCCGGGCAGCGCGGCTCACCCACACGGGCAAACAGCAGACGCAGATAGTCATGGATTTCGGTAATGGTCCCGACCGTCGAGCGCGGGTTATGCGATGTGGATTTCTGCTCAATAGAGATAGCGGGCGAGAGACCTTCAATATGGTCCACGTCCGGTTTCTCCATTAATGAAAGAAACTGGCGCGCATAGGCCGAGAGCGATTCAACATAGCGACGCTGACCTTCGGCATACAACGTATCAAACGCCAGCGAAGACTTACCGGAACCCGACAGACCGGTGACCACAATCAGCTTATCGCGAGGGATGATCAGGTTGATATTCTTCAAATTATGGGTGCGAGCACCGCGGACTTCGATCTTATCCATTCACCTTTCCCGGATTGAACAACACTCGCCATGCCTTGCCAGCATGACCAGCAGAAACGCGTTAGTATGGCACAAAAAATAAACTGAATAAATATCCAGTGTTTTTGCTATTCTGTGTGCCAAATAAAAATTGCGAGCCTGCTCTGAAGTGGGCACCGTCATTGTGACGTGATACAATTTTTGGCTTAGACTTTTAGCATCAACTCATCGGGAGACAGCAACATGGCCAGTCGTGGCGTAAACAAAGTGATTCTTGTCGGGAATCTGGGTCAGGATCCGGAAGTGCGCTACATGCCAAATGGTGGCGCGGTAGCCAACATTACGCTGGCCACGTCGGAAAGCTGGCGCGACAAGCAAACCGGTGAAAACAAAGAGATCACTGAATGGCACCGCGTTGTGCTGTTCGGCAAACTGGCTGAAGTGGCGGGTGAATACCTGCGTAAAGGCTCTCAGGTTTACATCGAAGGCCAGCTGCGTACCCGTAAATGGCAGGATCAGAGCGGTCAGGAAAAATACACCACCGAAGTGGTGGTGAACGTTGGCGGCACCATGCAGATGCTGGGTGGACGTCAGCAGGGCGCGAACGCAGGCGGCGCACCGATGGGCGGCCAGGGCGGCGGCAATAACAACGGTTGGGGCCAGCCACAGCAACCTCAGCAGCAGCCTCAGGGCGGCAACCAGTTCAGCGGCGGCGCACAACAGCGTCCGCAGCAGCAGAGCGCACCGGCGAACAACGAACCGCCAATGGACTTTGACGACGACATCCCGTTCTGAGTCAACGCTCACGCATAACTACTCGCTAAGGCCTCGTTTTACGGGGCTTTTTTGTATCTGGCTCTCAGGTTTCTCAATCAAAAGAAGGGACGCATTTCCCATCAAGGAGTGATAATGAAACAGCATCAGGCAGAAGTGTTATTAAAAACCGCACTGGCGGATGAGCAGGCTCAGTTTCGTCGTGGGCAGTGGGAAGCGATTGATGCTTTGGTCAATCATCGACAGAAATTATTGGTGGTGCAGCGCACGGGATGGGGTAAAAGCTCCGTCTATTTTATCAGCGCCAAAATTTTTCGCGATCGCGGTATGGGTCCGACCATCATTGTTTCACCGCTACTGGCGCTGATGCGTAACCAAATTGAGTCGGCTCGTCGACTGGGTATTGTTGCTGAAACCCTCAATTCTTCGAACAGCAGTGCCTGGTCTTCAGTGACACAACGGATGCTGGACAATCAGGTCGATTGTTTACTCATCTCTCCAGAACGTCTCGCCAATGATCAATTCATCGAAACCGTACTGCAGCCGATTGCCAACCGTATCGCGCTCATGGTGATTGACGAGGCGCACTGTATCTCCGATTGGGGGCACGATTTCCGTCCTGATTATCGGCGCATTGTCAGCATCTTGCGGCAACTACCGGCGAATACGCCAGTGCTCGGCACCACCGCTACCGCCAATAATCGTGTCGTTGCAGATATACAGCAACAGATGGGCGACATTGTGATTCAGCGCGGTGAGCTGATTCGTAAAAGTCTGGCGCTGCAAACGCTCATTTTGCCGAATCAGGCCTCTCGCCTTGCCTGGCTGGCGCAGGTCATTCCCTCTCTTCCGGGAACCGGTATCGTCTATACGCTCACCGTGCGGGATGCCGAGCAGGTTGCGGCCTGGTTACGCACGCAGCACATTGATGCGCGCGCCTATCATGGCAGCGTTGAGGCCGCTGGTTTCGACAGCAGCAACGACTATCGTCAACACCTTGAGACCTTGCTGCTAACTAACCAATTGAAAGTTTTGGTGGCCACCACCGCACTGGGAATGGGATATGACAAACCTGATTTGAGCTTCGTGCTGCACTATCAGGCACCCGCTTCCATTGTTGCTTACTACCAACAGGTAGGGCGTGCAGGACGTGGCATCGACCATGCGGTTGGCGTGCTGATGTCAGGCGGTGAAGATCGCGATATTCACCAGTTTTTCCGGCAGTCTGCTTTTCCAGCAGAAACTCAGGTATATGATATTTTGCAAGTGCTGGAGGAGAGTGATGGGTTGTCGATTCGTGATATCGAACAGCAGACCAATCTGCGCCAGGGGCAAATTGAAAAAGTGCTGAAATTGCTCAGCGTTGAGAATCCTGCTCCGGTGATTAAGGTCAAATCCCAATGGCGGAGAACGCCGGTCGCTTATCTGCTGGATCGCGAACGTATCGTGCATCTGACGCAACAGCGCGAGCAAGAGTGGCAGGAGGTGCAGCGTTATATCTCACAGCGCAGTTGCCTGATGACGTTTCTGCGATTATCACTGGATGACACAGACCCCGTATCCTGTGGCAAATGTGCCAGCTGCCTCGGTCGACCTTTGATTGACCCGCAGGTGGATGCGACACTGGCTCATCAGGCAGCGACCTTTCTACAGCGCGCCGAAACGGTGATTTTGCCCAAAATTCAGGTGGCTGCTCAGGCATTTGAAGAGTACGGTTTTCGCGGCAATTTACCTGCCGCTCTGCGTGCGCAGGAAGGTCGGGTGCTTTCGCGCTGGGGAGATGCCGGATGGGGATCTCGCGTAGTGGCCGAGAAAGCAGCCGGTCATTTCAGTGATGAACTGGTTGCTGCCATAGTGGAAATGATTGAACAGCGCTGGCAGCCAGCACCTGCTCCACGGTGGGTTTGCTGCGTACCGTCGTTGCGTCAGCCTCAATTGGTAGCGGATTTTGCCCGCCGATTGGCACAGCGACTCGGCATACCCTTTGTCGATGCACTGCAGAAAGTGAAAGATAACCCTCAGCAACGTCTGCAGAATAATCGCTTCCATCAATGTCGTAATCTGGATGGCGCATTTTCCACCAGCGCTGACCTGCCTGCCACTGCCGTGTTACTGGTAGACGATATTGTCGATTCAGGCTGGACGATGGCAGTGACTGCAGCCCTGCTTCAGCAAGCGGGTAGCGGCATTGTCTATCCACTGGCGCTGGCAACCTCAACGGTGAAAGAGTGATGAATTTATCTCCTGTTGCACAGGCAACGCTTTTGTTAACCAGCGACTTCTCGCGCCAGAGTGAGGATGAGGTGAAGCCGCTAGGTAATGCTGAATGGGGGCGATTCGCCCTGTGGCTGAAACAACAACCTGCAACACCCGCCGATCTGCTCGGCTCTGGTGCTGATGTCATGCTAGCCAGCTGGGTTGATTCTCATATCACGCGCGAGCGTATTGAAGCGCTACTGAGCCGTGGACATAGCCTGGCGTTAGCGATTGAACGCTGGCAGCGTGCGGGGTTGTGGGTGTTAACACGTTCTGACGCTGAATATCCAAGGCTGCTAAAGCAACAGCTGCGCACTGACGCGCCGCCGGTGCTATTCGGCTGTGGTGATATCACTCTGTTAAATCACCCAGGCCTTGCGGTGGTTGGGTCAAGAAATGCCAGCGAGCGGGATTTAACGTTCAGTCGTCAGGTTGCGGCAAGAATTGTCTCTGCGAATATAAATCTGATTTCGGGTGGTGCACGAGGCATTGATGAAGCCGCGATGCTGGGCGCTTTGCAACATAACGGAGCCGTCATTGGTGTCCTCAGTGATAGTCTGCTCACCGCTGCGACCAGCGCCAAATGGCGTAAAGGTCTCATGGCAGGAAAGTTATTGCTGCTTTCGCCTTTCTATCCGGAAGCAGGCTTTACTGTGGGTCGAGCGATGGCGCGCAATCGATATGTTTATTGCCTGGCGAAGAGTGCGTTGGTCGTACACGCGGGTCACAAGGGCGGTACGCTGGCTGGTGCGGAAGAGAATCTGCGCAAGAAATGGGTACCATTGTGGGTTAAGCCGACCGACGATGTACAGGCCAGCAACGCCCAACTGGTCACACAGGGTGGGCAATGGTGCGCTGCTCACCCCGATGACATTGATGTTGCGCAATGGATGACGACTCATCGTCATCAGCCTTACCAGCAGGATGATCTATTGAGCGGCGCATGGCACACGATGCCCGACAAGATCGCGGATGCTAATGTGGCTCAGGAACCAGAAGGAATCTGGCATCCATCCGATTTTTACCTGATTTTTCAGGCGCAATTGCCTGCACTGGCCGCCTATCCGGTCACGATTGAAGATCTGGGCTTGCGAACCGGTCTGCATCAGATTCAGCTGACTGAATGGTTGCAGCGTGCGGAGCATGAGGGGCTGATTGAACAGCTGGCAGGATCAAACCGTTATCAATGGAAGCGTAAAATCTAGCTGCTGAATGCCGCCCATAATGGAAGCCGGACAATTCTGCCCGGCAAAGTGACTGCTAATGCGGCCGCCACTCCCGCAAAATTACCTCAGTATCACGCACTAACACCGGGTTGCCCGGCAGAATCAAATCCGCCCAGATTTCATTGTGCTGATTGATCTGCTGTTGTGCGGAAACGTAAGTCCGGTCAGCGGTGGTATGCGCATCGGCGGCAACGGTGATGTGATAGCCCAGGCTGGCACCCACTTTGATGGTGGTATCCACGCAGTAATCGGTCGCGCAGCCGCAAATCACAAAGCTCTCAATGCCATGTTGATCAAGCTGAGCCGCCAGGTCGGTTTGCCAAAAACTGTCACAGGCGGTCTTGTTAACGTAGATCGCGTTGGCTGGCTGATCCAATTCCGGCACGATCTGCCAACCTTCGCTGTTTACTTCGAGGCCTGGCTCAACGTGCTGAATAAAAATCACCTGATCGGCCGCTGCCGTCAGTTGATTGATGCGCTGACAACGTCCGTCACGATCAAAACGTGGCGAAGCCAGCACGCCGTTTTGCATATCCACTACCACGACAACCCGATTAGCCATCACTGCCTCCTTTATATAGGGGATGACAGTATCGCGATTGTTACGCATGCAGGTAAAGCAAATCTGTTTTGCATTTCAGCTCGCCGCCGCGCATGCTAATTAACCTGTTTTTAGGAGGTGTGACGTGAAGGTGGTTCCGGAAATCTTTCCTGATAAGTGCGATCAGGCGCAGTTCCAGCATTTTGCTGAACTGCCGGGTATCGAGCTGTATCAGGCGCACATCTCGCGTTACGCTTTTGAGCCGCATACCCATGAAGCCTTCGGTATCGGCACCATTGAATCGGGTGCACAGCGTTTTCGCTACCGCGGCACGCACTATACGGCACCGCAGCATTCACTGGTAATGATGAACCCTGATGAATTGCACACCGGGGAATCGGCCTGTGATGAGGGCTGGCGTTATCGCATGATCTATATTGATCCGCAGGAGATGGAGCGGCTTACCGGCGATCGTCACTGGTGGTTTAGTGAAGCGTTGCGCACAGATGTCCGCCTGGCACAGCCCTTTTCCCAGCGTCTGGCACAGATGTGGCAAGCCACCAGTGCGCTGGAACGCGAGAGTCTGTTGCTGGAACTGCTGGAGCTATTACGCCCGCTGGCACATCAGGGAAAATCCCGACCCGAAGAGGGCGCCCATCGCTTTGATGCGGTAAAAGCCTATTTGCGTGAAAACCTGGCGGAGCCGGTTCGTCTTGATGAGCTGGCCGCCCTGGCGTCTTTGTCGCCGTGGCATTTTCTCCGCAGTTTTAAACACCACTTCCATGTTACGCCACATCAGATGCTGATGGCCTTTCGCCTGTTCGAAGCCAAGCAACGTTTAGGAATGGGAGAAAGCGCGGCTTCGGTAGCGGCGGCTGTTGGATTGACCGATCAGGCACACCTCACGCGCGCGTTTGCTCACCGTTATGGCATCACGCCAGGGCGTTATCAAAAGCAAGTTTTCCCCTCACGTTAACCGCAATCTGCTACAAGCCTTTATTATCCGGTTACGCCACACTGCGGCGGAAAGGTCATAAAGGAAAAAAGAATGTTTGCTGGAATCGTATTTGCACTTGCCGCAGGACTGATGTGGGGGCTGATTTTTGTCGGCCCACTGTTGATCCCAGACTATCCGGGCACCCTACAATCAGCCGGACGCTATGTGGCATTCGGTCTGGTCGTCTTGCCGCTGGCGTGGCTGGATCGCCGCCGTCTTAAACAACTGGCGCGCAAAGATTGGCTGGAGGCGCTGAAATTATCGCTGGTCGGTAATCTGCTCTATTACGCCTGCCTCGCCAGCGCTATCCAGCGCACCGGTGCGCCCATCTCGACCATGATAATTGGCACCTTGCCGGTGGTCATCACCGTGACGGCCAACCTTTGCTACGGCCATCTTGAAGGGCGACTTTCCTGGCGTAAACTCTTTCCGGCGCTACTGATTATTGCTGCTGGCCTGGGCTGCGTGAATGCCGCTGAGATGCAAATGCAGGGACCGGAATTTGACTGGTCGCGCTACCTGACAGGGCTGTTACTGGCGATTTTAGCGGTCGCCTGCTGGACCTGGTATCCGCTGCGCAATGGCATCTGGCTGCGCGCGCATCCACAGCATAAAGCCGGTAGCTGGGCAACGGCACAAGGGTTGGTGACCTTACCGCTGGCGCTGGTGTTCTATTTATTCGTGTGCGGTCAGCTTTACTGGCAGCAGCCTGAGTTCGCTCTGCCATTTGGCCCACAGCCCACGCGTTTTCTCCTCATCATGCTGGCGATTGGGCTGATATGTTCATGGTTAGGCACGCTATGCTGGAATGCGGCCAGCCAGCGTGTGCCAACGGTCATCATGGGGCCGCTGATTGTGTTCGAAACGCTGGCGGGTCTGCTGTGGACCTTCCTCTGGCGACAGAGCTGGCCGCCGCTGCTCACTGGCATTGGTATTGGCTGTCTCATCGTTGGCGTAATCTATGCCATGCGTATTAAACCGCAGCCGAAAGTCAGCGCGCTTTAACATGAATTTCTGGCTGCTGAGTAGAGGGGCTCAGCAGCCCTTTCTTCAGTTTTTTTAGGAATTTGCCCCCTCTGTTTTGCGCTCCTCTTCGCCATTTATATCCTCAGTCACCACCGTGATATAACTTTCCCTCGCTTATCCTTGCCTGTTTTTACCCCACTTTGTCATAACTCATGTTGCATTCAGGGGGGCAATCCTGTCACTCCAGCGGGTGGAAACGAGGTGATAACCCGCGGGGAAGGGTAAAAAAAACGGCGCCGGCAGGGTTAAAAAGGTGTTCTATCTGCATTTTTACTGCGATTTGGCACTGAAAATCACCGCTTTAAGCCACCATTTTCTCAAGATGCTGCTCCGGTGTTGAGAAACATCCGCTGAATTTGCATGAAAAAATGATTAAACACAGCGATGAATTACCGGGCGATATTTCCCATAAGTCGCCATTTTTTACTGTTATTGTTTAGGCGTGATAACGTTTCTAATCCGGAACAATCCTGGTGCGATTATCAGCGCATCACTCTGGCAAAATAGTGAGCTGTGATCATCACCTGAAGTGACAGGTCCAAAAAAAATAAGAGTTTCTGTGAGGGCGATTACATGTCGTTGTTCATGATGGCTTAACAGATTTATCGGTATTCAGTCCTGATCATTAATATCAATTAAGTAATAAAACGAAGCGCCAATCTCACCGTAATGAGATTGGGCTGCGTATGAAAGGCTTGAATAGCGAGACTTTTGCTGATGTGAATCAATTTTACCGCAAAAAAGGAAGCAAATCCGCGATGATATTCATCAGGAAAAAATGGTGCGAATTGTTATGTTACGAACGCCGAATTAAATGATCTTCATCTCTTCTGGTAAGAACAAATCTCAGCATTAAGTCAAATAACAACGGTCTTAATGGTGTTAACGATTATCGGAGCCTGAAGGATAGTGGTAAACACTGCGGCTAATATCCAGCAAGCGGCAGCTGCGACGCGTTCCAATGTCGAAGGTGGTTTGAAGGAAGTTAACGGCTTGCCGCTTCTCATTTGTAGTGAAGAAGTTTTTCAGCACGCTTTGCAGCATCTCTTTATCGGAACTCAACGACTGCAGTTCACGGGTAAGGTTTTGTAGTTGATCCTCCAACTCTTTGATTTTTCTGCCTTCTTCTGAAGAAAGCCCAGAGAACTTTTTCTTCCAGCTGTAGAAGGTGGCCTCGGAAATGCCAAGCTCTTCACAAATCTCCCTGACTTTCACTCCCGTTTCAGAAGCTTTAATGGCATTTGTGATTTGCTCTTCGCTATATCGTGACTTTCTCATAAATGCTCTTACCTTTCTTATCAATTAGTGGATGAGAATTACTGTATTAATATCTGGTACTGCAAAAAGAGTATTAATGCAGTATTAAAGTGCGCGATTAGAATTGCGATGTTTAAATTAAGTTATTTAGAATAAATATCATCATGGGATAAATCTTATTTTATTCTGAATGCCATTGAACGCCTTCCTGGCTTTGGGTTTTTGATATAGATTCATTCCATCCCAAATGCAGAAAAATACTACAATCATTGGAAATACGGCATAACCTGTTTGTGAAAATCACAGGGTGTGCCAGTAAACCTTTGCTTCGAATTCAGGCTGAAATCGTTTACATCCGCAGAGTTTCGCACCAGGTTTAATCGGAATTTTCCTGAATTCATTCAAAGAATCCTGACGGGAGTCTCATTTTTCGGACCAGTTTGGTTTGAAGTTATTAATTTAAGTCAGGCCCACTGAGCGCTTGTTAATTCATTTCAAGGACGTTGTACCGAAAGGCAGTTGCTGTAAGTAATACTAAGGATCAGTCGATGAAATTGAGCGTAATGTCTAATGCCGCCTGGATGATGTCTGAGAAGATCGTCTCGGTGTTCGGCGTCATATTTGTGACCTCCTACGTGGCGAAGTCATTTGGCCCGACCATATTCGGTCAGATGGCGTTTTCAACCTCGTTGTTCTCGATGGTACAGACCGTAGCGATTTTCGGTACCGAAACCATCCTGTTCAAACGCATCAGCAAAAGTGCGCCGAAAGGCCTGCGGCTGATGGCGGTGGCCCGCACCATGCGGTTGGTCTTGTTGTTGCTGACCTCCATCCCGGTGTTGATTTGGGTGTGGTACAACATGCAGGAAAATTTCCTCGCATTTGCCCTGGCCTCGTTTATCTCCTCCGTTTTTGTGACGCAGGATACGTTCAGCGTTTATAACAATGCGCGTCTGGCTTCCCGACTCAATACCGTTGCCAACTCGGTCGGCCTGCTGTTGGGCTTTACCCTGAGTTTCGCCATTGCCTGGCTGCACCTCAATCCCTTGTGGCTGACGCTGTCGATTGTCATGGTCACGCTGGTGCCGTACGTCATTAAACGGTCTAACTTTTACCGCGAAAACCAGGACATGGCGCCACCGCAGGAGAAGCGCAATACCTACCTGCGTTATCTGCTGTACGCCGGTTTACCGTTGGCAATTTCCAGCATCTTCATTTCCGTGCAGGTTAAGGCGGCCCAGATGTTTCTGGCGGGTATAGCCTCCGCTCGCGATCTCGGCCTGTTTGCTGCCGCTAATACCATTTCGGCGTCCTGGATATTCATTCCGGTTGCCATCATCACTTCCTGCTTCTCGGAGATCTTCCGGGAGCGCGGAGCAGCCGCCATCAAGCTCACTGCGCGGCTGAACGGCTATGTCATGGGTGTTTCATTGTTGTTGTTAGCGGTGATCGCGCTGTATGGCGAGCAAATCATCATCGCTTTGTATGGTCACGAGTACACACAGTCAGGGAGTCTCATTACGTTACTGTCGTTAGCAACCTGCTTTTCGGCAATGGGGACCGTAGCGTATCGCTACATGGTGAAAGAGGGCGGATTTAACTATCTGCTGAAGAAGATCATCTGCCTGATGGTGATCAGTCTGCCGCTGTCGTGGTGGCTGATCCAGGGCTACGGCATCATGGGTGCCGCCTGGAGCGTCTTCATCTCTGAACTTCTGTCCCTCACCGTAATGAATTACTTCTTCAATAACGGCGTCATTCAGAAGATTCAAGTTTCCTCACTCAACTACAAAACCTACAAATGAGGTCCGATATGCTCAAGTTGAAAGATGAACTCAGAAGAAGTGTCCAGTACTTCATCAAGAAGATGCCCTGGGCTTACCAGGACCGCATCTATTACTTTCATAAATTCCGCAAACTGCCCAATTTGCGTCAACCGAAAGTGTTTAATGAGAAGGTGCTGTACCGGAAATTCGTTTTTGGCGATTACCAAATCTATGGCCGCCTGTCGGATAAATATTCGGTGCGCGAATACATCGCCGAGAAAGTGGGCAGCGAATACCTGATCCCATTGGTGTATGAGACCAGCGACCCGCACTCGCTGCATACGCTGCCGAGTTGGAAGAACACGGTAATTAAGCCCAATCACGGCTCCAATATGGTGGAAATCCTGCTGGAAGAGCCGGATGCGCTGAAGAAGCAGAAAATTATCAGTGACTGCCATCGCTGGTTGAAGACCGACTTTGCCAATGAAGCGCGTGAGATTCACTATCGCTACATCAAGCCGCGTATCCTGGTGGAGCAGTACATTGGTGATGGCAAAACTGCGCCGATTGATTACAAGTTTCACATGTTCAACAAGCGTGACGGCAGCTTTGAATATGTGCTGCAGGTGATTTACAACCGATGTAACCCGTTACTGTCGATGAATTTTTATGTGAACAACCTCAATGAGGCGTACCACAAAATTCGCGATACCGGGCTGGATGTGAATCCACAAATGGCGCAGTTACAGCACGCATTAGCGCTCAGTAAAACCCTGGCGAGCGATTTTGATTATGTGCGTGTGGACTGGTATATCGATGGTGATCGGATTTACTTTGGCGAGCTGACGTTTACGCCAGGTGCCGGGTTAGTGACCGGGTTGGACCGTGGATTAAACCAGATGATGGGTGATATGTGGATTCAAGACCGCCGCGGTACGCAGATACCGGGTGTGACGGTGCCGGAAGTCGCTATTCCAGCCGTACTGAAGAAAATTTGAGTATCACACAGCAAAATAAAAAACCCCGCTTAGCGGGGTTTTTTATTGGCTGCGATTAAGGCATCGGCCAATCAGCAGGCGTCTGGCTCATCACTTCAACGAAGGCGTTTTTGGAGATTTCCATGAAGTTGTGCAGATTTTCCATGCTCAGGGTAATGCCGAGCAGGCCGGTGACAAACCAGCATGACATGCCTACACCAATACCGCCGCACATCAGTGCCATCACGTGGTGACTGTTCTGACGCAGTTTAATTTTCATGGTGCTGGCAAAGAACATCATGATGGCGCTGAGCAGCTCCCAACGCATGACGATTAAACTGGTGGTTAACGTAGCCATCTGCAAAAACCTCTTCAAATCAGTAATATCCCTGACATTGATTGGACATCACTGGCGGCAGAGAAGGAGGGTCAGGGAGGCCCTTCTGGCCGTCTTACGTGGGTGTAAATCTGTGACTTGGGTCACATTATATCACCCGATTTGAAAGTTTGAACAAAATTTATACCTGGTATGGTAGAAAGATTTTTATCGAAGCGGGGGAGATGGCAGAGGCAAAGCGGGAAGGTGCGCCCGTGAAGGGCGCGCAGAATGTCACTGAACCGGGCAGCACTCGCCGGTGGTGCGCTGGGCAAAGCTGTTCATGTTTTCACTGCAATCGAAACTCAGCAGACGCGGACGCTGAATCATCGCCTGACGGCGCATGGTGTGACGATAGGCGGTCGGCGTCTGGGAAAACTGACGGCGGAACACGCGCGAAAAAGTTTGCTGTGAATCGTAACCGTATTGCATCGCGATATCGAACACTGGACGCTGAGTCTGGCGTAACGCTTCAGCGGCCAGAGTCAGGCGGCGCTCACGAATATAGCCACCCAGCGTTTGTTTCGTCACGGTACGGAACATACGCTGCAGGTGCCATTTTGAGTAGCCGGATTTTGCTGCCACTTCGTCGATCGACAGGGCCTTATCCAGATTTTCATCGATCCAGTGTGTCAGTGAATAAATGATTTCCTGTTGCATCATAGCCTCATCCTTCTGAAAGGTTTATCGGGTTTGAAATTCGAAGTTTTGATGGGGTGCGAGTATAATTCCTCAAGTTAACTTGAGGTAAAGGCCCTAAATGAAAAAAGAACGCAATTACCCAAAACGGGTGTTAACGCCGGGTGAAGTGGCGAAACGTAGCGGCGTGGCCGTTTCCGCGCTGCACTTTTATGAAACCAAAGGTTTAATTTTCAGTTCGCGCAATGGCGGCAATCAACGGCGTTACAGCCGCGATGTGCTGCGCCGTGTGGCGATAATCAAGATTGCGCAGCGCATCGGTATTCCGCTGGCCACTGTCAGCGACAGTTTGATGCATGTACCAGCCAACAAGCGTATGTCGACACAGGAGTGGGATGCGCTGACGCAGCACTGGCGTGAAGAGCTGGATAAGCGTATCGAAACCCTGACGCGCCTGCGCAACGATTTGGATGGGTGTATTGGCTGTGGCTGCTTATCGATGCGCGATTGTCCACTGCGTAATCCCGGTGACCGTCTGGCGCAGCAAGGTTCGGGAGCGGTGTTACTCGACCCTGAACAGGACGAGCATAAAGGTTAATCCGCTATACTTGCCGGGAGACTTTTACCGGCAAGGAAAACCGCATGATTACTGTTCACCATCTGGAAAATTCCCGTTCGCATCGCGTGTTGTGGCTGCTGGAAGAGCTGTCGGTGCCGTATCAAATTAAGCGTTATCAGCGCGAGGACACGCTGCTGGCGCCGGATTCATTAAAGAAGATTCATCCGCTGGGTAAGTCGCCGGTGATTACTGATGGCAATCGGGTGATCGCCGAGTCAGGGGCGATTCTGGCGTATCTGCAGCAGAAATATGATAGAGAGCATTTGTTCGCCATCACGGATGAGGATGAACAGATTCAGGCGCGTTACTGGCTGCATTACGCAGAAGGGTCGCTGATGCCATTGCTGGTGATGAAGCTGGTGTTTGGGCAACTCGGGAAGAAGCCGGTGCCGTGGATTTTACGTCCGGCAGGCATGGCGTTGAGCAAAGGGATTCAGAAGGCCTGGTTGAACAAGCAGCTAAAACTGCACAGTGGCGTGATTGAGCAGCATCTTAGCCAGCATCGTTATTTCGCCGGGTCACGGTTTAGCATCGCCGATGTGCAGATGAGTTTCCCGCTGCTGGCGTTGCAAGTGCGGGGATCGTTGAAAGAGATGCCGGCCACCGCACGCTGGCTGGAATCGATGCAGCAACGTGCTGCCTGGCAACGCGCGATTGAGCAGGGCGGGGCGATTACGTTTAGTTAGTTTGTCGCTGCAGTGCTGTGGGTTGGGTGCTGTGAGTTGGGTACTATAGGTTGAGTACTGTGGGTTAGTCGTTGTGGGTTGGGTGCTGTGGATTATCGCTGTGAGTTGGGTGTCATGCCCAGCAAAGGCCCGCCCGATCGCAAAGGAATAACGCATCCATGCAGATCGGCCGCGCCGTCCATGGCGCGGACGCTTTGCTCTTCGGGCGGGCCTTTGCTGGGCCTCAAGTTAATTATCGCTTCATGAGGCATCCACCTCTTACCATCGGTGCAGTTGGGGAGGAAAACTGTGCGATGAATGAAAAATATCGATATTTTCCAGCCAGTTCCGACCCCTTAAGTTTCGCCAAAAGCAGTGTAACCACGTTGTTAACCCGCGCCAGTCTGCGCTTTATCCTGCCTGATAATCGATTAGTAGTTGAAAACCCCATAGCAAACGCCAGATAATCGTTTGCCTTTTTCCGTGTCCCCCTTTTACGACCTGGAATACGCGGCCACGTAAACGTTTGCCTCTTTTCTCTTTGAGAACCTTCACCAGGATGATGCGCAAACGCGGGCCGTGGGGCTCATTACATCTTAAAAAACGCAGAGGATTTACTATGTCTGGCGACTCACGCCCGGCCAGTGGAAAACTGGACGCCTGGTTCAACATCTCGGCACGCGGCAGCAGCGTGCGTCAGGAAATTTTGGCGGGGCTAACCACCTTTTTAGCCATGGTTTACTCCGTCATTGTCGTACCGGGTATGCTGGGTAAAGCCGGCTTCTCGCCGACTGCCGTGTTTGTAGCGACCTGCCTGGTCGCCAGCTTTGGTTCGATCATCATGGGATTGTGGGCCAACCTGCCCATGGCGATCGGCTGTGCGATTTCCCTGACCGCCTTCACCGCGTTTAGCCTGGTGCTGGGCCAGCACATTAGCGTCCCGGTTGCCCTTGGCGCGGTATTCCTGATGGGCTTGCTGTTCACGTTGATTTCGGTCACCGGGATTCGCGCCTGGATTTTGCGTAACCTGCCGATGGGCGTGGCGCACGGCACGGGAGTCGGTATTGGCTTGTTCCTGCTGCTGATTGCGGCCGATGGTATTGGCCTGGTTGTGAAGAACCCAGCGCCGGGCTTGCCGGTGGCACTCGGCCACTTCACCTCGTTCCCGGTGATTATGGCGCTGATCGGGCTGGCGGCCATCTTTGGTCTGGAAAAACGTCGTGTGCCAGGCGGAATTTTGCTGACCATCGTAGCGATTTCTGTGGTGGGTCTGATCTTTGATCCGGCTGTCACCTATCAGGGGCTATTCGCTATGCCGAGCCTGAAGGATGCCAACGGCCAATCCGCGATGTTTAGTCTCGATATCATGGTTGCGCTGCAACCGGTGGTGCTGCCAAGTGTGCTGGCGCTGGTGATGACCGCGGTATTTGATGCCACCGGCACCATTCGTGCAGTGGCGGGCCAGGCGAATCTGCTGGATAAAAACGGCCAGATCATTAACGGTGGCCGCGCGTTGACCACCGACTCCGTCAGCAGCCTGTTTGCCGGTTTAGTCGGTGCTTCGCCTGCGGCGGTGTATATCGAATCTGCAGCCGGAACGGCTGCGGGCGGTAAAACTGGCCTGACAGCGATTGTCGTCGGTCTGTTGTTCCTGTTGATTCTGTTTATGTCCCCGCTGGCCTATCTGGTTCCGGCCTACGCGACGGCGCCAGCGTTGATGTACGTTGGCCTGCTGATGCTGAGCAACGTGGCGAAGATTGACTTCAATGACTTTGTCGATGCGATGTCGGGTTTGGTCACTGCCGTGTTCATCGTCCTGACTTGCAACATCGTGACTGGCATCATGCTCGGCTTCGGCTCGTTGGTGATTGGCCGCCTCTTTGCGGGTGAATGGCGCAGGCTGAACGTGGGCACCGTGGTGATTGCTGTTGCACTGGTGGCCTTCTACGCGGGTGGTTGGGCCATCTGACTTTTGAACGCGCTTATTTCCAGATAAGTCTCTTTCTGGTTCACGCCGCACGCAGGGTTGCCCCTTTGTGCGGCGTTTTGTTTTACACTTTCCTGCGCAACAACATCGCTTTAATGAAATTGATTCGCCTAAGGAAAGCATGGAAATCTTCTTTACTATTCTCATCATGACGCTGGTGGTGTCACTCTCCGGCGTGGCGGCGCGCATATTGCCGTTCCAAATTCCCCTGCCGTTGGTGCAGATTGCCGCTGGTGCATTGCTGGCCGTGCCGAGCTTTGGCCTGCATGTCGATTTTGACCCCGAACTGTTCCTCGTGCTGTTTATTCCGCCGCTGCTGTTTGCCGATGGCTGGAAAACGCCGATTAACGAATTCCTGCACCACGGACGCGAAATCATGGGCCTGGCACTGGTGCTGGTGCTGATTACCGTGGTCGGAATTGGTTATCTGATTTACTGGCTGGTGCCGGGTATTCCGCTGATCCCTGCCTTCGCGCTGGCTGCGGTGCTGTCACCTACCGATGCCGTGGCGCTCTCCGGCATTGTCGGGGAAGGGCGCATCCCGAAAAAGATCATGTCGATTGTGCAGGGCGAAGCCCTGATGAACGACGCATCCGGCCTGGTATCACTGAAGTTTGCGGTCGCGGTGGCGATGGGCACCATGGTGTTTACCTGGGGTGGCGCCAGCGTGGAGTTCCTCAAAGTGGCGATCGGCGGTCTGGTCGCGGGTGTGGCGGTATGCTGGCTATATGGCCGTTCGCTACGTCTGCTGAGCCGCTGGAGCGGTGACGATCCGGCGACGCAAACCGTGCTACTGCTGCTGCTGCCTTTCGCCTCTTATCTGATTGCTGAGCATCTGGGCGTGTCAGGTATCCTCGCGGCAGTTGCGGCGGGTATGACCATCACGCGCTCTGGCATTATCCGCCAGGCACCGCTGGCGATGCGTTTACGTGCGAATAGCGTATGGCAGATGCTGGAGTTTGTGTTTAACGGCATGGTGTTCCTGATGCTGGGCCTGCAACTGCCGGACATTCTGGAAACTTCCGTCGCGCAAGCCAATGCCGATCCGAACGTCGAGCTGTGGATGCTGTTCACCGATGTTGCCCTGGTGTATGTCGCCTTGATGATTGTGCGCTTTGGCTGGTTGTGGATGATGCAACGTGCCAGTTTGCGTTTCCTGAAGAAGAAGCCGCTGGAATTCTCAAACTACTCATTCCGTGAGTTGCTCATCGCCTCTTTTGCCGGTGTGCGTGGTGCCATTACATTGGCCGGTGTGCTGTCGATTCCGCTGTTTCTTAGCAATGGCGAACCGTTCCCGGCGCGCTATGAGCTGGTGTTTATTGCCACCGGCGTGATTCTGTTCTCGCTGTTTGTCGGGGTGATTCTGCTGCCGATATTGTTACGCGGTATGGAAAGCACCGATAAATCGGGACATCGCCGTGAAATCCAGTATGCGCGTGCGACAATGGCCAATGTGGCGATTGAGAGCCTGCACAAAATGGAGCAGCGACTGGAAAACGATGCAGAAGAGAATATCGATCCGGAACTGTTGAAAGAGGTCAGTTTGCGTGTGATTGGCAATCTGCGCCGCCGCGTGGTGGGCAAAGATGAGGTGGATCAGGCGCTGTTTGCCGAAAACCTGGAGCGTCGTTTCCGCCTCAATGCCCTGCGTGCCGAGCGCGCCGAGGTTTACCATCTGCGCGCGACGCAGGAGATCTCCAACGAGACGATGCAGAAGCTGTTGCGCGATCTCGACCTGCTGGAAGCGTTGTTGATTGAGAAAGAGGAGTAAGCACAGCTCAACAGCTAGCATATAGCGCCGCTACACCGATAACCGTGGCGGCGCGTCCGGCCAATGCTCGCGGCAGCAATCGATCCACGCCTGCGCACTGCGCGACAGATAGCTGCCTTCGCGCCAGATCAAACCCAGACTCCACTGCAACTCCGATTCCAGTGGCAACCACAGCAGCGATTGCTTATCCAGCCGCTGGCAAATCGGCTCGGGTAAAATTGCCAGCCCCATTTCGGCTTGTACCATTGCTGCCAGGAAATCCCACTGCGCGCTGCGCACCGCAATCTCCGGCGTCAGCCCCTGACGCTGAAATGCCTTCATCAACTGACGATTAAGCGAGAACTCTTCATTCAGGATCAGCAGTGGATGAGCCGCCAGTTCCTTGAGACCCAGGCTGCTGCGATTGAGCCACTGCGCGCTGCGCGGCAGCAGCACGCACAAAGGATGACGCATCAGTTCCAGCGTATTGAGCGGCAAATCCGCATCGACCGGCAGCGCAGTGAGGGCGATATCCAGCCCGCCGTTCAGCACGGCCTGCTGCACCGTTAAGCCGCCGGATTCGACAATCTTCAATTGCACACCCGGATAGCGGCGGCGAAACGCGGAGATCGAACCGGCGATCTGCATCCCGACCATCGGCGGGATGCCCAGCCGCAGTTCACCGGTTTTCAATTCATTGATATCGCCAATCTGCGCTTCCAGTTGATGAAACTCCTGCAGAATCGCCAGCCCGCGTTGATACACCGCCTGACCGCTGTCGGTGAGATGCAGCTTGCGGCCCTCACGCAGCAGCAGCGTGCAGCCGAGTTCTTCCTCTAACTGGCGCAGCATTTTGCTGATGGTCGGCTGCGTGACAAACAGCTTCTCAGCGGCACGGGTGAAACTTTGCTGGCGTACCACCTCGGTGAAATAGCGTAGGGCGCGGACGTCCATCAAACATTCCTTTTTGGCATAGTTTGAATAATTTTAATTCATTTCTTTCACAGTTTGACGCGGATTTATACTAAGCCCAACGTTTAATTCTGGGGAGAAGGAAAATGGCGCTTGCATTGAGTCCGCGCAGAACGGACATCCTGCAACGTGTTTTTGTGCCATTGCAGTTGGTGCTGTATATCGGCCTGTTTATGGCCAGCGACAAACTGGTGAGCTGGCTGCATTTGCCGCTGCCCGCCAATGTGGTGGGAATGGTGCTGCTGTTGCTATTGATCATGACACGCGTGGTGCCGCTGCGTTGGGTGAAAGCCGGGGCCAACTGGCTGCTGGCGGAAATGCTGCTGTTCTTTATTCCTGCGGTGGTGGCGGTGGTCAATTATAGCGATTTGCTGCGCAGTGAAGGCTGGCGCATCTGTGTGGTGATTGCGGTGAGTACCTTATTAGTGCTGGCGGCGACCTCGCTGGTGGTGGATCGTCTGTACCGCTTCGAACTGGCGCGTGCGGCGCGTAAGCAGGCACATCATGGCTGATTTCATCATTAGCCTGCTGTGTCTGGCGCTGACGCTGCTGGTCTATTACGTTAACAAACGCCTCTATCGCCGCAAACAGACATTGCTGCTGATGCCGCTGGTAATGACGCCGGTGGTGCTGGTGGCGCTGCTACTGCTGACACACGTCAGTTGGAAAGATTACATCGCGGAAAGCCACTGGCTTATCTGGCTGCTGGGCCCGGCAACGCTGGCGTTTGCGGTGCCGGTGTATGAGAACCTGGAGATCATCAAGCGCCACTGGCTATCGCTGAGTGTCGGCGTGTTAACCGCCACGCTGGTGGCGGTGTGCAGTTCGGTATGGCTGGCGCGACTGCTGATGCTGCCGGAAACCATCCAGCGCAGCCTCGCGGTGCGCTCGATTACTACGCCATTTGCACTGGCGGCTGCACTGCCGATTGGCGGCCAGCCGGATTTGGTGGCGCTGTTTGTGGTGATAACCGGGGTGTTTGGCATGGCAGTAGGCGATGTGCTGTTTCTGCGTATGGCCATCAAACAGGGCGTGGCAAAAGGTGCCGGATTTGGTGCTGCGTCGCACGGTGCGGGAACGGCTCGCGCTTATCAATTAGGTCAGCAAGAGGGCGTGGTATCGAGCCTGGTGATGATGCTGTCAGGCGTGGTGACGGTGATTCTGGCACCGCTGTTGAGCCACTTGTTGTGGGCGGCCTGATGGCCGCTTTTTGCGCACTGTCATCGATTTTTACGTAAAGGTTTCCAAATAAAGTTGTCTCCTGCTGCCAGGCTGTTACCCTTTGCGCCGACTTATTTGTCCTTCATGGAGTGGAATCATATGTTTAAGCAACTTGTTACTGGAAGCGTATTGGGTCTGGCACTGCTGAGCAGCGGCGCGCAGGCAATTGAGGGCAGTGTTGACGTGGGTGAGCATAGCACCAACCTGAACCTTGGCCTCGGCACCACCTCTCCTGGCCTGTTCCTGAAAGGCAACTGGCTGCGCAGCGATCACGATGGCAGCACCTACGGTCTGGGCGCGGGCTACAACATCGATTTTGGCGACTTCCGCATTGCCCCTACCGCCAAAGCACTGTTCACCCATCCGGAAGATGGTCGTGATGGCTTCACCGTGGCTGTAGGTGCCGGTGCACAGTACAACTTCAACAGTATGTGGGGCCTGTACGGCGAATACTACTACGCGCCGGAAGCGTTCTCCGATCGTCTGGACAGCTACAAAGAAGCGTCTGGTGGTCTGAGCTTCACCCCGATTTCACTGCTGAATCTGCGTGTGGGTTATCAGTACATCGAGCTGAACAACAAAGGCGATCGCAAAGACAACGTGCTGGTCGATGGCCCATACGTGGGCGCGTCACTGCGTTTTTAATGATGAAACCCGATGCACCTGATGGCGCGTCGGATTCATCATCGCACAAATTGAATGCCGCCCATTTGGGCGGCATTTTTTGTTTAGTGCGCTTTGCCCTGCGAAATGCCTACGCCCGTTTGTGAACGAATAAACTGACCACGGAATTTAGCCCGCTCTTCAGCACCCTGTCTGGAGTGATCGGTAATCGAGAACAGCCAGGTGCCGATAAACGCCGCCGCCATTGAGAACAGTGCCGGATACTCATACGGATAGACCGGTTTGGCGTGCCCTAAAACCTGCACCCAAATAGTCGGCCCGAGAATCATCAGTACCACCGCCGTAATCAGTCCCAGCCAACCGCCAATCATCGCGCCGCGCGTGGTCAGTTTTGACCAGTACATTGAGAGCAAAATAATCGGGAAGTTACAGCTGGCCGCAATCGAGAACGCCAGTCCGACCATAAAGGCGATGTTCTGTTTCTCAAACGCGATACCCAACACAATCGCCACCACGCCAAGAATCAGTACGGTAATTTTCGACACCCGCAACTCATCACGCTCAGTCGCCTGACCTTTGCGGATCACGCTGGCATACAGGTCATGAGAAACCGCCGAAGCCCCGGCCAGCGTCAGTCCGGCAACCACCGCCAGGATCGTGGCGAAGGCCACCGCCGAGATAAAGCCGAGGAACAGACTGCCGCCCACCGCATTCGCCAGATGGACTGCCGCCATATTGGTGCCGCCAATTAGCGCGCCTGAAGCATCTTTGAAGGCCGGATTCGCGCCGACCAGCAGAATCGCGCCAAAGCCGATGATAAAGGTCAGGAAGTAGAAGTAGCCCATAAAACCGGTGGCCCAGAACACGCTCTTACGCGCTTCACGTGCATCCGCCACGGTAAAGAAGCGCATCAGAATATGCGGTAAGCCAGCGGTGCCGAACATCAATCCAAGTCCAAGAGACAGTGCCGATATCGGATCTTTCACCAGACCGCCCGGTTGCATAATCGCCGCGCCTTTCGGGTGAACTGCCATGGCTTCGGTAAACAGCGTATTGAAGCTGAAGCCAGTGGCTTTCATCACCATAATCGCCATGAAGCTGGCACCGAACAGCAGCAGCACGGCTTTGATAATCTGTACCCAGGTGGTGGCCAGCATGCCGCCAAACAGCACATACATCACCATCAAAATACCCACCAACACCACGGCGATATGGTAATCAAGACCAAACAGCAGCTGGATAAGTTTGCCCGCGCCAACCATCTGCGCGATCAGATACAGCGCCACCACCACCAGTGAGCCACAGGCCGACAGCGTACGAATCGGTTTCTGCTGCAAACGATAAGAAGCCACATCGGCAAAGGTGTAGCGCCCGAGGTTACGCAAGCGCTCGGCAATCAAGAACAGAATCATCGGCCAGCCGACCAGGAAGCCGAGCGAGTAAATCAGCCCATCGTAGCCGGAGGTATAAACCAGCGCCGATATCCCGAGGAACGAGGCCGCAGACATAAAGTCACCGGCCATCGCCAGACCGTTCTGGAAGCCGGTAATGTTGCCGCCCGCCGTGTAGTAATCACTACGGGAACGGGTGCGTTTGGAGGCCCAGTAGGTGATACCAAGCGTCGCCGCCACAAACACCACGAACATGATGATGGCTTCATAATTAGTGGCCTGTTTTTGCACCGCGCCGGTAATGGCATCGGCGGCAAACACGCTGGCAGGCACCACCGCTAACAAAGCTGAGAACAGGCGCTTCATGCTTTCACCTCGCTCAGGATTTGTTTGGTCAGGCGATCAAACTCGCCGTTAGCACGCCAGACATAGATGCCGGTGAGCAGGAATGACACCACAATTAAGCCGACGCCGATGGGTATCCCGCGGGTGACGTTGGTGCCTTCATGCAGCGGTGTACCGAGCCAGCCAGGGGCGAAGGCGATCAGCAAAATAAAGCCGACGTACAACACCAGCATGATGATACTGAGCAACAGCGCAAAGGACTGGCGCTTGTGCACCAGTTCCTGAAAACGCGGATTACTCTCGATTTGTTGCCAGACTGCTTGCTGTTGATTTAGGGCTTCGTTCATCACAGTTTCTCCAGAGGAAAGGCAGGCAGATATCTCACGGTTAAATGATTTAAACTGCTGAATATTCTAGTTATATAGGTTGTGCGATGGTAAAAAGCGTACGGCGTAAGGTAGGGATGACGGAGAGTAGCCTGCCGTGAACAGGCTGACACTCTCCGTCGCGTCGATGCCGGTTACGGCATGGTGATGGACTGCTTCTCCTCCAGCAATTTCTCTACCACGCCCGGATCGGCCAGGGTTGAGGTATCGCCGAGATTACTGGTATCGCCCGCCGCGATTTTGCGCAGAATACGACGCATAATCTTGCCGGAGCGGGTTTTAGGCAGTGAGTCGGTCCAGTGCAGCACATCCGGCGTGGCAATCGGGCCGATCTCTTTACGCACCCAGTTACGCACTTCGGTATACAGCTCTGGCGAGGGCTCTTCGCCGTGGTTCAGTGTGATATAAGCATAGATCGCCTGGCCTTTAATGCTGTGAGGAATACCCACAACCGCCGCTTCCGCAATCTTCGGATGTGACACCAGCGCCGATTCGATCTCTGCAGTGCCGAGACGATGGCCGGAGACGTTCAGCACGTCATCGACGCGGCCAGTGATCCAGTAGTAACCATCTTCGTCACGGCGTGCGCCGTCTCCGCTGAAGTAGCGGTTTTTGAAGGTGGAGAAGTAGGTTTGTTCGAAGCGATCGTGATCGCCAAACAGCGTACGCGCCTGGCCTGGCCACGAATCGTTGATCACCAGGTTGCCTTCGGTTGCGCCTTCCAGCGCATTACCTTCGTTATCCACCAGCGCGGGCTGCACGCCAAAGAACGGCTTGGTGGCCGATCCGGCTTTTAGCTCAATCGCGCCTGGCAGCGGCGTAATCATAAAGCCACCGGTTTCGGTCTGCCACCAGGTATCCACAATCGGACAGCGGCTGTCGCCAATCTTCTTGTAATACCACTCCCAGGCTTCCGGGTTGATCGGCTCGCCGACGGAACCCATGATGCGCAGGCTGCTGCGGCTGGTACCTTCAATGGCCTTGTCGCCTTCGGCCATCAGGGCGCGGATGGCGGTTGGCGCGGTATACAACAGCGTCACCTTATGCTTATCGACGACTTCAGCCATACGGCTCGGCTTCGGCCAGTTCGGCACACCTTCGAACATCAGGGTAGTGGCGCCGCAGGCCAGTGGGCCGTAAATCAGATAGCTGTGTCCGGTGATCCAGCCCACATCGGCGGTGCACCAGTAGACATCATCCGGATGGTAATCAAACACATATTTGAAGGTGCTGGCGGCATATACCAGATAACCCCCGGTGGTATGCAGCACGCCTTTCGGTTTGCCGGTAGAACCGGAGGTATAAAGGATAAACAGCGGATGCTCGGCTTCTACCGCTACCGGTTCGTGCTGATCGCTGGCCTTCGCCACCAACTCGTGCCACCAAAGATCGCGGCCTTCGCGCCAGCCGGTATCTTTACCGGTGCGCTTGAACACCACCACGTTTTTCACGCTGGTGACGCTCGGGTTGTTCAGTGCATCATCGACGTTTTTCTTTAGCGGGATGCTGCGTCCGGCGCGTACGCCTTCATCGGCAGTAATGACCAGCTTCGCGTTGGAATCCACCACACGACCGGCAACGGCTTCCGGCGAGAAGCCACCAAAGATCACTGAGTGCACCGCGCCGATACGTGCACAGGCCAGCATTGCCACCGCGGCTTCGGGCACCATTGGCATGTAGATGGCGACCACATCGCCTTTCTTGACGCCAAGGCTCAGCAGCACGTTGGCAAAGCGGCACACGTCTCCGTGCAGTTCACGGAACGTGATGGTTTTGCTTTCGCTGGCATCATCGCCTTCCCAGATAATCGCCGGGTGATCGCCACGCGTTTGCAAATGGCGGTCGAGGCAGTTGGCGGCGAGATTCAGCGCGCCATCTTCATACCAGCGAATAGAAATATTGCCCGGTGCAAAAGAGGTATTTTTCACCTTGCTGTAAGGCTTGATCCAGTCGAGGATTTTACCTTGCTCACCCCAAAAGGCGTCGGGATCGTCAACCGATTGTTGATACAGCGCCGCATACTGGTCGGCATTAATCAGGGCATTCGCTGCAACGGCAGCGGGTACAGGATGCTTATGTATTTGGCTCATGGCTGACCTCCTTGAAGATGTTAATCATATGTCAATCAAAGGTTAATTGAAGAGCGTGACTAGGCTTTGTTTCTGTTTTGTAGTCTGGATCACGACCTTTTGTATGCCTGAAAAGCGCCCGAATTCATACTGTTCATCACGTAAACCAATGAGACCCAGTCTGGGGTTTTTCGCGGAATCAGACGTTGTCGCTGGTTAAATAATCAGCAAACGCGCCAGGCGGTTTTTTGCCCGAAATTGAATAGCTATGCGGAAAATTATCGAATTAACACTTTTCATAACAGCGAGTTATGACTAAAAGTTAATGTCAGCATTTTATGCTACTCAGTTGCGCAGGATTTACGCTAACCCCCCAGGGGTTGCAATTACCGCAGTGAAAATGGTACTTATCTCGGCCCTGTTCAGCAGGTATCCACTCAGGCTGCATCATCGCGCAGGCGCAAAATGCTTACGCAGCAGTGTCTGATGCAGTCCACTATAACCCTCTATTTTATCGGGCTTTTGCTCACTTCCCTGTGCGTCATGTCTTCTGCAGCTTCGCAGAGGAGCAAAGGGGTTTTTACTGAGGAAAGTAACGCGTTATGAAAGGTTTTAAGCTCACCCTTGCCTGGCAAATTTTGATTGCCTTGATTCTCGGCGTTATCGTCGGAACCGTGCTGCATAATCAGCCAGACGATCGTGAATGGTTAATCACTAACATTCTCACCCCTGCAGGCGACATCTTCATTCATCTGATCAAGATGATTGTGGTGCCGATTGTGATTTCCTCCCTGATTGTCGGCATTGCTGGCGTTGGCGATGCGAAAAAACTGGGGCGTATTGGTGTCAAAACCATCGTCTATTTTGAAGTGATCACCACCATTGCCATTGTGGTCGGCATTACGCTGGCCAACGTATTCCAGCCAGGTAGCGGCATTGATATGTCTACGCTGGTAACGGTGGACATCTCTAAATACGAAGCCACAACGGAAGCGGTACAGGGGGCGCCTCACGGCCTGGTGACCACCATTCTGTCGCTGATCCCGCAGAACATTTTCGCCTCGCTGGTGAAGGGCGACATGCTGCCGATTATCTTCTTCTCGGTGCTGTTTGGTATGGGCTTGTCAGCGCTGCCTTCAGAACATCGTGATCCGCTGGTGACCGTGTTCCGTTCAGTGTCTGAAACCATGTTTAAAGTGACGCACATGATCATGCGCTATGCGCCAGTCGGTGTGTTTGCGCTGATTGCGGTCACTATCGCCAACTTTGGTTTTGCCTCGCTCTATCCGCTGGCCAAGCTGGTGCTGCTGGTGTACGTGGCGATTCTGTTCTTTGCCTTCGTGGTGCTGGGAACGGTCGCGCGCATGTGTAAACTGCGTATTACCACGCTGATGCGCATCCTGAAAGATGAGCTGATTCTGGCCTATTCTACTTCCAGTTCAGAAACCGTGCTGCCACGCATCATGCAGAAGATGGAAGCCTACGGTGCGCCGAAAGCCATCACCAGCTTCGTGGTGCCGACCGGTTACTCATTCAACCTCGATGGTTCAACGCTGTATCAGAGCATCGCGGCGATCTTTATCGCGCAGCTGTACGGTATCGACCTGTCGCTAACCGATGAAATCATTCTGGTGCTGACGCTGATGGTGACCTCGAAAGGGATTGCTGGCGTGCCGGGCGTCTCCTTCGTGGTGCTGCTGGCAACGCTGGGCAGCGTGGGTATTCCACTGGAAGGCCTGGCGTTTATCGCCGGTGTGGACCGCATCATGGACATGGCGCGTACTGCGCTGAATGTGATCGGTAATGCGCTGGCGGTGCTGGTGATTGCGCGCTGGGAAAACCAGTTCGACACCAGGCAGGCCGAAGCCTACGAGCTGGAACTGCGCACACAGAAAGCCAGTTAAGGCACGATAAGGTGAGTGTCTCATCATCGCGCCGCTCAAGCCTCGCCATTTGGTGAATGGATTGTTAGTTAAGTAGAGTTCCTGTAAGGCTGCCATTTTCATAAATGGCAGCCTTTTTTGTTTGTGCGTGGGGGCGGGCCTTAGCTCCTCTGCGGCTATAAGGTCAGTCCTCGCGCCGCTGACGCGGTGCCTTCGGCTTCCATGTCGTGCCTACGGATCGTTCGGGTAAGGCCGTCCTGGCCAACCCGAACTGCCAGTCGTATCCCTGCGCCTGCCTCCTGGCCCAACGTAAAAGCCTCAGCGCTGCGGATAGTCCTTGCAGCCGCAGAGGGCCTACGGCCATTTGTATTGGTGCCTTTTTTAGCAAAACGCACAGAAGTTCAGGAGCAGGCTGGGGCCGCTTAGGGACGGGCAATCCGCAGCGCCGAACAGAATGAGTCTGCCAGGATAGCCCGCAGGACGCGGGCGGAAGGCGGGGCGGCACATGGATGTGCCATCCCCCGCCGTTCCGTCAGGCAGACGAATGACGTGAGGGCACCGCGTTAGCGGCGTGAGGACGCCAGACCCTAAGCGGCCCCAGACTGCGTTATTGCACAATGCACGTCATTCAGCTGTTTTTTTACTATCCAAGACGCGTCCTGTATTTTCCATTGCCTGAATCATGCTTAATTTTATACCCACTATAACCACTCAAATATTCCTTTTTAGAGAGGACTAAACATGAGATTCCCCGTTTATCTGCATAAGACAGAGGACAATAGCTGGTCAGGTTTTGTGCCGGATGTAGAGGGATGTTTTTTTGCAGGTAAAAGTGTGGACGATGCGCTGCGCGACGCACTTAACGCGATTGATTCACACGTAGAATCTTTAGCGGATGCAGGTAAAACCATCCCTAAGGCGGCAGCCATTGAGACACATATTCATGATGAAGAGTGTCAGGGAGGCTACTGGGCATTCGTGGAGATCGATCTGAGTCGCTATGAAGGTAAAGCAGTAAAGCTCAACATCACTTTGCCACAAAATCTGCTCAGCAAAATAGACAGCTATGTAGATTCCCATCGCGAGTATGGATCGCGCAGCGGTTTTCTGGCGGAGTTAGCGCGCAGAGAATTAGCGAACGCGTAACCAACATAGCTAAACATCTACCCGCCATCCGGCGGGTTTTTTTATGCCTGCATCTGCAAAAAGTACAAAAACATGACAACCGAGCAGGAATTAACAATTCAAAATGGTATATATTTTTTTGAATAAATTATTCTTTCACAGGAGTGTGTGATGCAGATCGACCTCAGCCAGATGATCACCGAAGGGCGTAACCCGGCGAGCCACAACATTGACGAGCTATCCACTGAAGCGATGCTGCGCGTCATTAATGATGAAGACAAAAAAGTGGCGCTGGCAGTGGAAGCGATTGTGCCGCAGATCGCGCAGGTAGTGGATGCGATTACTGCGGCCTTTAGCAAAGGCGGGCGCCTCATCTATTGCGGCGCGGGTACATCGGGCCGCCTCGGTATTCTCGATGCCAGCGAGTGCCCACCGACCTTCGGCACGCCGCGCTCGCAGGTCGTGGGTTTAATTGCCGGCGGCCATACAGCGATTTTGCAGGCGGTGGAGAATGCGGAAGACAATGTCGAGCAGGGCGCACAGGATTTGAAGGACATCAATTTCAACGCTAATGATGTGCTGGTGGGGATTGCCGCCAGTGGCCGTACGCCCTATGTATTGGGCGCGCTGGCGTATGCGAAACAGCAGGGTGCATTTAGCGCGGCGTTAACCTGCAATCCTAACAGCCCGATGTCACAGGCTGCGGATGTGGCACTCACCCCGGTAGTGGGGCCAGAAGTGGTCACCGGTTCTTCGCGTATGAAAGCCGGTACGGCACAAAAGCTGGTGCTCAATATGCTGACCACCGGCGCGATGATCCGTAGCGGTAAGGTGTATGGCAACCTGATGGTGGATGTGGAAGCGACTAACCAAAAGCTGGTGCAGCGCCAAATCAACATCGTCAAACAGGCCACCGACTGTGACGATGCCACCGCACAGCAGGCGCTCAACGCCTGTCACGGTCACTGCAAAACGGCAATTGTGATGGTGCTGGCAGGATTGGATGCCAGCGAGGCCCAGGCGCTGCTGAAGCAAAACAGCGGCTTTATCCGTAACGCGTTGCGTGACGCAGGAGCGCAATAATGGCTGCCATCACCGAAGGATTACTGCGCGATATCCTGCAAGCGGTGGGAGGCGCGCGTAACATTGTGCAGTGCGGCAACTGCATGACGCGTCTGCGCCTGACGCTCGCGGATGCCACATTAGTCGATCATGCCCAACTGAAAACGCTGCCCGGCGTATTGGGGGTGATCGACAGTGATGCGCAGCTGCAAATCGTACTGGGGCCCGGCAAAGCGCAAACCGCCGCTGAGAAAATGCAGGGATTACTGGATAGCGATGAAACGGAAAAACCGCAGGATCTCAGCACTATTGCTGCCGCCCAAAAGCAGCAGATGAAAGCGAAGCAAACCAGCGCGCTGCACCGTTTTCTCTCCTGCTTCGCCACCATCTTCACGCCATTGATTCCCGGCTTTATTGGTGCCGGTTTGCTGTTGGGATTTGCCACGCTGATTGAGCAGATTTTCCACCTCAACCAGCCCGGTGAACATGCGCAGTGGCTGCTGGATACCGTGGCCTACATGAAAGTGTTCGGCAAGGGACTGTTCACCTTCCTGAGCATCCTCATTGGTTATAACGCGCAGAAAGCCTTTGGTGGCACTGGCGTGAACGGTGCCATTATCGCTTCACTGTTTGTGCTCGGTTATATGCCAAAAGCCACCGTGGGTTATTACAGCGGAATGTCAGATTTCTTTGGCATGGCGATTGACCCGCGCGGCAATATTATCGGCGTATTATTGGCGGCGATATTCGGTGCGTGGATTGAGAAACAACTGCGTAAAATTATCCCCTATAATCTCGACATGATTTTAACATCGTTACTCACGTTATTAATTACCGGCGCCATCACCTTTATGGTGATTATGCCGATTGGCGGTGAGTTATTTAAAGGCATGTCATGGTTGTTTATTCATCTCAATAACAATCCCTTTGGCTGCGCTATTTTGGCCGGTCTATTTTTAATTGCAGTGATGTTCGGGATTCATCAGGGTTTCATTCCGGTCTATTTTGCGCTGATGGAAACCCAGGGCTTTAACTCATTATTCCCGATTCTGGCGATGGCGGGTGCGGGTCAGGTTGGGGCTTCTCTCGCGCTGTGGTGCAAGGCCGATAAGCACTCGCTGCTGCGTACGCAAATCAAGGGCGCAATAGTGCCGGGCCTGTTGGGCGTGGGCGAACCGTTGATTTATGGCGTTACGCTGCCACGCCTGAAGCCATTTATTACTGCCTGTTGTGGCGGTGCGCTAGGTGGATTCTTCATTGGTCTGGTAGCCTGGCTCGGTCTGCCGGTGGGGATGAATACGGTATTTGGGCCTTCCGGATTGGTTACGTTGCCGCTGATGACCTCTTCACAGGGGATCTTTGCCGGTATGGCGGTGTATCTCGCCGGATTAATCGTGGCGTGGGTCGGTGGATTTGCCTTTACCTGGTGGGGCGGAACCAAAGGCGTCGATCTCAGCTAATGCCATTGCTATTCACCGTAGCAGCACACGACATCATGCCGCTACGGTGAAGCTGGAATGAAGCCTGAGATGGCGTGCCGCTACGGGGGAGACGCCGGCAAAACCTTAAAGATTGAATGAATTTAAATGTGATTTATGTCACGTTTTTTGCAATTCGCCGTATCGCTTAGCCTGGCGCTGATATCGCCGAACATGCCGTGCCATTCGTAAGTAAACTGCTAAGAAAAAATAATGTCGATGGGCAGATTTATATTGGTCGTGGTCCACAGAACAGCCTGACCGACAACGTGGCGGATACCGCCATGAATCAGAGCGGCCTGACCAGCGGGATCGCGCTGGTGGCTAACGGCTCTGCCACCAACAACGGCAACATCGTGATTGGCTCAAAGGTGCAGAACGCGGCGGGCATGTCGGCGACCGGTGCCAGCGGGGTCACGATGGTCAATAACGGCACCATTGATGTGAACGGTGCCGCCGCCAGCGTGCCGCGTGAAAACGTCGGCATGTTGGTGACTAACAGCAGAGGCACCATCGACAATAGCGGCACCATCAACCTCAACGGCGTCAACGGCACAGGCGTGAAAGTGGTGGCGACCAATGGCAATACTGCTTCCGCAAGTTCAACGGGCACCATCAACGTCGCAGGCGGCGCGGATCCGGCCAGCGGCACGCGCAACTTTGGCGTGTGGGTGGAAGGCCAGGGCTCCGGTCAGGCGAGCGCAGACGTTAACGGTCCGGTGAATCTGAGCGGCACGGGTGCGATTGGTGTCCACGCGCGCGGCAATGCCACGGTGGAGGTAGCAGCCAACGCGATACCGACCTTCAGCAACGGCAGCAATCAAATCGCTTTCTTCGCCTACGGCCCTGATGCGCGGATTAACGTTGCGGGCAACAATCCCTTCAATGTCACCACCACCAACTCGACACTGTTCCGCGTGGAGCAGGGCGCGGATTTTGATGGCACCGATCTGTCGCTCACCGCATCGGGCGCAGGTTCTGTGGCGGTGAACGGCAGCGGCAGCGGTGGCACCGAGGTGAACACCCGCAACGCCACGCTCAGCGTCAGTGGCGCGGGCGCGACGGGGGTGAATATTGAAGGCGGCGCAACGGGTACCATCGACAACGACACCACCATCAATCTCACTGGCAACAACGCGATTGGCGCGATTGTCGATGGGCAGAAACATACGCTGGCGGGCAGCAACAGCGGCGCACCGGTAACCAGCACCGCGTTAAGTTCTGCTGCGGCACTGAATTCATCGCAAAGCGGATTGATCGGCTATCTGGCGCGCAATCGCGCACAGCTTACCAACACTGGAGATATTGCTTTCAGCGGCACAAACGCCACTGGCATACGCGTGGAGAGCGGCGCGACCGGCACTAACAGTGGCAACATCAGCATCAACGATGGCGGCACCGGGATTGCGGTGAACAGCAGCGGCAGCACGGCCAATACCACGGCTAACAACAGCGGCAACATCGACGTGAATGGCGGCAGTATCACCCGCCGCAGCCGGGGAGTGAGCGCCAGCGGCAGCCGGGCGATAGCCAATCTCAACAGCGGCACCTTGAATCTTAACGGCACTGGCGCTATTGGCGCAGAGGCAATCAACGGCGCACGGGTGAATATCGCCGCCGGATCCACACCAATATTTAATAACAGCGATCAGATTGCTTATCACGCGGCAGGCAGCGGCTCGCGGATCATCTCGGCCGCCAACGCGCTGGACGTGAATACGCTGAATTCAACCGGATACCGCATCGATGATGGCGCCGCACTGAGCTTCAGCAACCCGACGGCGCTGACTACCAGCGGCGTCAACGGCACCGGCGTTATTGTCTCTGGCAACGGCAGCACGCTGAACACGGCTAACGCCAGCTTCACCGCCAGCGGCCAAGGCAGCACGGCGATTCGTACCGAAGGCGGCGCGGCGACCACGCTTGATAGCGGCAGCAGCATCAATGTGAGCGGTAATAATGCAGTGGGCGTGCTGGTCAATAATCTGCGCAGCGATCTCAGCAACGCGCTGGATGGCACCTCAGCAACGACCGCCGTTACCAGCAATGCCAACCTCAGCGGCGCAGGCAGCAACGCCATTGGGTTTGATGTCACCAACGGTGCCTCGCTGGTAAACAACGGTACGGTAGATCTCAACGGCAGCAATAATATCGGTATCCGCTCGCGCGCAGGTAGCACGATGACCAACAACGGCACGGTAAATGTGGCGAACGGTACCGGGTTGGATGTGTCCGGCAGCGGCAGCACGCTGGCCAAAGGCGGCGTGATCAACGTCGATAACGGCGTGGCAGGTGTGCGCATAAGTGAAGGCGCACAGCTGGCGTTAACCGGCAGTGATACCGTCATCACCACGCGTGGCACGGCGCACGGTATCCTGGTCGATAACGGCGCGACTGCGCTCAGCGCAAACGATGCCACGGTGAATGTACTGGGCAGCGGCAACGGCATCGAAAACCGTGCCGAACTCAGCAATGTCAGCCTGAGCAACCTCACACTCAACGTGGCAAATGGCAACGGGATCCGCACCGCTGTGCCGTTTGATCCGGCCTCCACGGTGACCAGCAATGTGACAGGCAGCGGCACCGGCTTGAACATCGCTAATGTGGATGGATCGACCACTAGCGGCAATCTAACACTGGGATCGGGCTATCAATTTAATGTCACCGGCGCGGGCGGCAGCGGTATTCGCGCCAACACCACCGGCGATGTCACCACCGCCGCAGATGTCACGATCGACAATCCGGCGGGCGGATCGGCCCTGATCTCCAGCACAGCAGGCACCATCGTTAACACCGGGACGTTTACTTCGAACAGCCTGACCGCGCCGGTGGTCGATTTGCGCGGGGGCAAAACCCTATTTGTTAACTACGGCACCATTATTACCGCCAATCCACAAACCGTGGCGGTGGCCGGTAGCAATGCCAATGATGAAATCCTGCTCACTGAAGGCGATGTGCGCGGCGATATCAACCCCGGCGGCGGCTCCGATGTGTTCCGTTGGACGGGCGGTACGCTTAACGGCAGCCTGACGATGGGCAATGACAATAACAATAGTGCGGAGGTCAACAATGTGGATCTCGGCACCACCTATCACCTCACCAGCGGCAGCGGAACCGGTAACACCCTGACGTTCAACCAGATCGATTCTCGTGGCGGGAGCTTGAGCGCCGATGACCTTAATAAAGGGGTTAACCTCGGCAGCGGCTGGAGCACTATCAACTTTGCCGATACGCAGTGGACGTTGACCGATAACCTCAAATTGGCGCACAGCACCATTAATGTGGATGCGGATTCCACGTTATATGCTGGCAACAATGTGCATCCGACGTTAGCGGGCGGCACGGCGGATTCACTCACGGTGAACAACGCCGGTATTCTCGATCTGACTAACGGCGCGGGCTCGCCGGGCAACACCTTGAATATCAATGGTTCACTGGCTTCCAGCGGCGGCCAGCTTAATCTGATCACTGACCTTAACGAAGGTGGCACACTGAGTAATCAGTTCACTGACCACCTCAACGTCACAGGCAATGCCACGGGCACGACGCTGGTGAACGTCAAACTGACCGACAGCAGCACCGGCGCGTTAACCGACCTCAACCGTAACGGCGGCATTGAGGGCAACGAGGGGATTTCGCTGGCACAGGTGGCGGGTAACGCTGGCCCCGAGAGTGTTGCCCTTAAAGACGGCTATCTCGGCGCAGGGCCCTGGCAATACCGGCTCTACACCTTCGCACCGGGGAGTACCGATCCCAGCCAGCGTTTGGTCAGCGGCAGTGGCAACAATTACTGGGATTACCGGCTGGCGAATTATTACGTTTGCGAAGATGGCGCCAGCTGCCCATCGACCTTTATCACTGATGCGTTTGGCAGCGGGAAAATATACGATGCGCGTCCCGCCGTGGTGCCGCAGGTGCCGTCCTATATCTCTGCACCTGTTGGCCTGGCGTATTACACCTCGGCGATTATCGACGATCTGCATAAGCGTCTTGGTGAGTTGCGTCATGAGCAGACACGGCCGGAAGGCGATGGCGGCGAGATGTTCCTGCGCTATATCGGCTCAAATCTGAAGTACAAAAGCGACCAGAGCTTCCGCGATTACGGCTATGACTTCGATCTGGATTACAGCGCGGTGCAGGTGGGTGGCAACGTGCTGCGCCTCGACGGTGATAAAGACAGCCTGCGCGGTGGCTTAGCCTATACCCGAGGTAACACGCGCATCCGTCCGGATGCCGCAGACGGTTACAGCAGCACCACCTTCGACAGCGACAGCCTGGCCTTTTACGGCACCTGGCAGCGTCAAAACGGTTTCTATCTGGATGGCGTGCTGTCGTTCGACTGGCATCGTGGTGAAACCGATATCGCACGGCAAAAACAGGAAGCGAAGCTGAAGGGCCATGGCTGGACCGCCTCGCTGGAGAGTGGCTATCCGTTTGATCTCGGCGATGGCTATAAACTGGAACCGCAGGCGCAGTTGATGTACATGAAGCTCAACATGAACGACTTCACCGATGAAGATGGCAACAAGGTGCGTTACGGTGATTACAACCAGACCATCGGACGTTTAGGCGCACGTCTTGATCGCACCTGGACCGACGACAGCAATCGCCAGTACACCCCTTACCTGCGCGCCAACTATTACAAAGGCTGGGGCGGCACGGCAGAGACCAACATCTCTTCGGTAGAAAATCCTGCGCTGAGCGCCACCTTTACCAGCGGCCACTTTGGCCAGATGTGGGAAGTGGGCGCGGGCGGCACCGCCACGTTGCAGAAGGATGTTTCACTGTATGCGGAGGCGGACTACCGCAAAGAGATCAGTGGCAACGGGGCCAAAGGGTGGCGCTATAACGTTGGCGTGAGGTGGCAGTTTTAAATGAGGACATTTCAAGCGTCACCTTGAATGTCGTCGTTCAATGGCTGCGGTATTTGGTCAGGTCGCGATAAATGGCGTCATTATACGGATGCGGGAATCGGCCTGATCGCCATCAATTGCGGGAGTTGGCTCAGGTGCACATTGATGTGCACCTTGCTCATCTTGCGCGTCTGCAAAACCTTGATTTCATATACTCTAAATAAAATTTTATCGATCAATTTCTGCCACAAAAAACAAGGGCATTGTTCACCATGGCTTTAATTCAGGATAAAAATTAATTCTTCGTGCTAAAGCCTGCCTGCTCTGCTGCCGAAAAGGTAAAAAAGTTTAATTGATTTTTTCCTTTAGCCTGCATTTTGCAAGGACAACACACATGCGGAACAACCAGCCTATCACTCAGCGTGAATTTATCTTTGATGATGACGCCACGCTGATGTCGACCACCGATCTCAGCAGCCACATAACCTATGCCAACGACGCCTTTATTGAGGTTAGCGGTTTCGAGCCGGAGGAGGTCAATGGGCAACCGCATAACATGGTGCGTCACCCGGATATGCCGCCGGAAGCGTTTGCCGACATGTGGGCCACCCTGAAACAGGGCGAACCCTGGACCGCGCTGGTGAAAAATCGTCGTAAGAATGGTGATCACTATTGGGTGCGAGCCAATGCGATTCCGGTGGTGCGTGAAGGCAAGGTGCAGGGTTACATGTCGGTACGCACCAAACCTTCCGCCGAAGAGATCCGTCAGACCGAAGCGCTGTACCGTGATTTCCGCGAAGGGCGGGCCAAAGGCCGCCGTTTCCATAAAGGGTTGCTGGTCGGGACCGGCTGGCGTCGTCTCGGATCACTGTTAAAAATTATGCCGCTGCGCTGGCGTATTCGCTCTACTTTGCTGGCCGTACTGCCGCTGTCTGTTATCGGCGTCTGGCTGCTGGGGATGGCACCGATGGCACTGGGCAGCTTTGCCGCAGGCATGGCAGGTTTATTGCTGCTGGCGAGCCTATGGCTGGAGCAGCAGATTTCCCGTCCAATGGAGCGTATCTGCCGCCAGGCATTAAGCGTCGCCACTGGCGCCAGTCATAAGGTGGATCAGTTAGATCGTGTGGATGAAATCGGGATCACGCTGCGTGCCATCGGACAGCTCGGCCTGATGTTCCGCTGGCTGGTGGATGATGTGAGCGGCCAGGCGATCAATGTACTCAGTGCCAGCGGTGCGATAGCGCGCAGCAACGACGAATTGAGCCGTCGCACTGAGCAGGCGGCGGCCAACGTGCAGCAGACCGCCGCCACCATGAATGAAATGACCGCCACGGTGAAAAGCAACACCGATACGGCTAATGAAGTAAACAAGCTGTCAGAAAATACCAGCCACGCCGCGCTGAAAGGCGGTGAAGTGATGCAGGAGATGGTGGGGATGATGGCGGAGATCGCCGACAGCTCGAAACGCATCGCCAATATTACCAGCGTGATTGACGGCATCGCTTTCCAGACCAACATTCTGGCGTTAAACGCCGCGGTGGAAGCGGCGCGTGCCGGTGAGCAGGGCAAAGGGTTTGCGGTGGTCGCGGGCGAGGTGCGCAGCCTGGCGCAGCGTAGCGCCAAAGCCGCCAGTGAAATCAAAACGTTGGTGGAAACCAGCGCGGGTCGCGTGCAGTCGGGCAGTAATCACGCTGATGCGGCCGGGCGCACCATGCAGGATATTGTCGACCAGGTGCAAAATGTCACGGCATTGATTGCCCAGATCAGTTCTGCCACGGCGGAACAGTCCATCGCGTTAAGTGAAGTGAGTACTGCAGTGGAAGATCTCGACGATATCACGCACCAGAATGCCGCTCGCGTGGCGGAAAGCGCCGAAGCGTCCGGGCGCATGACGCGTCAGGCGAATCGCCTGGTGGAAGCGATCAGCGTGTTTCGTTAAAGGATATTGCACGCGGCGCGAAATGCGCCGAATCGTCTGGTCGAAGCGATCAGCGTGTTTCGTTAAAGCGTCTCGCGCGCTGCCCTTAATGCGCCGGGTGGTGAGCCGACAATGCGTTTAAACGCCCGGCTAAACGCCGCCAGCGAGCCGTATCCGAGGTGGAAGGCGACGCTTTCCACCGCTTCGCCCTCATTGACGATACGTTCCACCGCCAGCCGCATGCGCAGTTCAGTGAGGTAGCGCAGCGGCGTCATGCCGGTAGCCGTTTGAAAACGGGCGGCAAACACTGAGCGTGAACTGCCCGATTCGCGTGCCAGCCGCTCCACCGTCCAGTTTTCGCCCGGCTCACGATGCATGGCTGCCATCGCCAGGCTAAGACGCGGATCGCGCAGTGCCTGCACTAATCCACTGCCTTTGCCGCAGCCGTTTTCCACCCAGCCGCGCACAATCTGCGCCGCCACCACATCCGCCAGTCGGGACAGAATCCCGGCGAAACCGGCTTTGCGCTCGCGGGTTTCACGCTCCATCGCATCGAGAATCGGCTGGATTTCCGGGTACTGCGCCAGCAAGGTACTCACCAGCATGACATCCGGCATGGTGTGTACCAGCGGCTGCATACCGCCGAGTTCAAACGCCATGCAGGCGCTAAATAAAATGACATCGCTGTCGTCCGGGCAACCTTCGCTGCTGTCAGCGATGTCACAGACGCTGCCACAGATCGGTTTGCTGTTGAAGGTGCCAATCGGTTCACAAATGGCGTCTTCGCTGGAGATCAACGCGTGCGCTTTGCCGTGCGGGATCAGCATCGCATCGCCTGCCTGCAACGGATAGATCACGCCAGACGCTGAGCGGATCATTAACGATCCACGGCCAACAAAGTGCAATTGTGCTTTGCCCGGCGCGTCATCGTATTGCAAACCAAAAGGGTTATGTAAGGCGATACGCTGATATTTCACGCCATACAGGCGCATGCCCATCAGCAGTTCACTGGTCAGATCTTCATAGCGGCTCATACGAATCCAGACGAATTATCAAAAAACAAAGTTTTTGTATCATAGATCGTCTTGCGTCATCTCACTATGCTTACAACCTGAATTTTTGTGATGGGGATCGCAAATGAGTCTGGATACTGAAGTAGTCGAAACAAGTATAGCGGTGGATAAACCCGCATGGGGCGCGGTGTTTGCCATGGCGTTTGGCGTGTTCGGCCTGATCACTGCCGAATTTCTGCCGGTGAGCTTGCTGACACCGATTGCCGACTCGCTGCAGGTGAGCGAAGGGCAAGCGGGCCAAACGGTGACCGTGACTGCGCTGGTGGCATTGCTCACCAGTCTGGTGGTCGGCAACCTTACGCGTCGTCTCGATCGTCGCGTCGTGATGCTGGCCTTTACGCTGCTGCTGATTGCCTCGGCGCTGCTGGTGGCATTTGCAGAGAATCTGCCAATGATCCTGCTGGCGCGCGTGCTGCTCGGCATGGCGATTGGCGGTTTCTGGACGCTTTCCACTGCGATTACCATGCGGCTGGTGCCCAGCGATCAGGTGCCGAAGGCGCTGTCGATAGTGTTTAGCGGCATTTCGCTGGCGACCATCATTGCCGCACCGTTGGGCAGTTATCTCGGCGGCATTATTGGCTGGCGTAATATCTTTCTGCTGACCGGTGCATTGGGCGTGCTGGCGTTGTTCTGGCAGTTCTTCACACTGCCTGCGATGCCGCCAGAGAATAAAGCGCGCAGCGGCGGCGTGCTGGATCTGCTGCGTAACGGCCTGATGCGCTGGGGCATGCTGGCGGTGATCATGATGTTCACCGGACACTTTGCCTTCTTTACCTATCTGCGTCCGTTCCTGGAAAGCAGCGCGCAGCTCAATATCAATCAGCTGTCGCTGGTGCTGCTGGCGTTTGGCGTGGCGAACTTCTTCGGCACCTCACTGGCGGGTTACCTGGTGACGCGCAGCGTGTCGCTGACGCTGACCGGCATGGCGCTGGTAATGAGTGTGACGGCGGTGGTGCTGGTGAGTTTTGGCAATCTGCCGTGGCTGGTCGGTGCCGGCGTGGCGGTGTGGGGCCTGGCATTCGGTTCGATGCCGACCGGCTGGTCAACGTGGATCTCCCGTGCGGTGCCGGATGATGCGGAATCCGGCGGCGGTTTGCTGGTGGCGACGATTCAGTTGGCGATCACCGCAGGTGCTGCGGCCGGTGGCTGGATGTTTGATCTCAACGGCGCGGGCGGTGTGTTCCTCGCCAGCGGCGTGCTGATGCTGCTGGCGGCCATCACTATCTTTACCCGCGTTCGTCATCACGGTTAATTTACCTGCGGCACCGGTGTTTAGTCACGCGTGATCACGCAGGCTGGGGCCGCTTTGGGACTGGCGTCCTCGCGCCGCTACGCGGTGCCCTCACGTCATTCGTCTGCCTGACGGAACGGCGGGGGATGGCACATCCCTGTGCCGCCCCGCCTTCCGCCCGCGTCCTGCGGGCTATCCTGGCAGACTCATTCTGTTCGGCGCTGCGGATTGCCTGTCCCCAAGCGGCCCCAGCCTGCTTCTGAACACTTGTGCGTATTGTTAGCAATCTCTTTGAAATGCCTGCCTC